>NZ_JBYSXB010000001.1:0-11487 GCF_058781765.1 Arthrobacter sp. FW306-1B-G06A
CGTCACCTTCACGTGGAAGGTGACGGGCGCCGCCGTACTTCAATCGCGCGGAAACCCTGCGCGGGGCATTGCTAGAGGGCTGCGAAGACCTCGCGGAGGAGCTTGGCGGTCTCGGACGGCGTCTTGCCGACCTTCACGCCTGCAGCTTCGAGAGCTTCCTTCTTGGCCTGTGCCGTACCCGCGGAACCGGAGACGATGGCGCCTGCGTGGCCCATGGTCTTGCCCTCGGGGGCGGTGAAGCCTGCAACGTAGCCGACAACCGGCTTGGTGACGTTTGCCTTGATGAAGTCGGCTGCGCGCTCTTCGGCGTCGCCACCGATTTCGCCGATCATGACGATTGCCTTGGTCTCCGGGTCAGCCTCGAACGCGGCCAGGGCGTCGATGTGCGTGGTGCCGATGACGGGGTCGCCACCGATGCCGATCGCGGTGGAGAAACCGAGGTCGCGCAGTTCGTACATCATCTGGTAGGTCAAGGTACCGGACTTGGAGACCAAGCCGATGGGGCCCTTGCCCGTGATGTTTGCCGGGGTGATGCCAACCAGGGCTTCGCCCGGGGTGATGATGCCGGGGCAGTTCGGGCCGATGATGCGGGTGATCTGCTTGCCGTCAGCGTCCACCGTGGCCTGGGCGAGTGCCCAGAACTCGGCGGAGTCCTGAACCGGCACGCCTTCGGTGATGACAACAACCAGGCCGATTCCTGCTTCGATGGCTTCAACTACGGCGGCCTTGGTGAATGCCGGCGGAACGAAGACGATCGAGACGTCGGCGCCGGTCTCCGCGATGGCTTCCTTGACGGTGCCGAAGACGGTGATTTCCTTGTTGCCGTGCAGCACCGTGGTGCCGGCCTTGCGGGCGTTGACGCCGCCGACGATGTTGGTGCCGGCCTTGAGCATCAGGGCGGTGTGTTTGGTGCCTTCGCCGCCGGTGATGCCCTGGACGATGACCTTGGAGTCCTTGTTGAGGTAGATAGACATAGTCTTGCGTCCCTTACTTCGCTGCGTTGGCGAGCTCGGCGGCCTTGTCGGCGCCCTCGTCCATGGTGGCTGCCAGGGTAACCAGCGGGTGGTTGGCCTCGGCCAGGATGCGGCGGCCTTCTTCGACGTTGTTGCCATCGAGGCGGACAACCAGCGGCTTGTTGGCATTGGAGCCGAGCTCGGCCAGTGCACCGACGATGCCCTTTGCCACAGCGTCGCACGCGGTGATGCCACCGAAGACGTTCACGAATACGCTCTTGACCTGCTCGTCACCAAGGATGACGTCCAGGCCAGCGGCCATGACCTCAGCGGAAGCTCCACCGCCGATGTCCAGGAAGTTGGCCGGCTTGACGTTGCCGTGGTTCTCGCCTGCGTAAGCGACGACGTCGAGGGTGGACATCACAAGACCGGCGCCGTTGCCGATGATGCCGACCGAGCCGTCAAGCTTCACGTAGTTGAGGTCCTGAGCCTTGGCCTTGGCCTCGAGCGGGTCGGCTGCGTCCTTGTCCTCAAGTTCACCGTGGTGAACGTGGCGGAAGCCGGCGTTCTCGTCGAGCGAGACCTTGCCGTCAAGGGCAACGATGTCGCCAGCGCCGGTCTTGACCAAGGGGTTCACCTCAACAAGGGTTGCATCTTCCTTCTTGAAGACGTCCCAGAGCTTCAGGATGACGGAAGCAACCTTGCCACGCAGTTCTTCGGAGAAACCGGCAGCGGCGACGATTTCGTCGGCCTTGGCTTGGTCGATACCGACAGCGGGATCGATGGCGACCTTGGCGAGAGCCTCGGGGCGCTCAACAGCAAGCTGCTCGATTTCCATGCCGCCTTCAACCGAGCACATGGCCAGGTAGTTGCGGTTGGCCCGGTCCAGCAGGACGGAGAAGTAGTATTCCTCAGCAATGTCGGCGCCCTGGGCGATCATGACCTTGTTGACGGTGTGGCCCTTGATGTCCATGCCAAGGATGTTGGTGGCGTGTTCAAGCGCTTCGTCAGCGGACTTTGCGACCTTGACACCGCCGGCCTTGCCACGGCCACCGACCTTTACCTGCGCCTTGACGACGGTTACGCCGCCGATGCTCTCGGCAGCAGCCTTTGCTTCTTCAGGAGTGTGCGCCACGATGCCGGCGAGCACGGGTACACCGTGCGCTTCGAACATATCGCGCGCCTGATATTCAAACAGGTCCACGGTTTAGTGTCCTTCTACGTCGAAGTAGTTTCTGTACAGCCGGAAACCACGGTGACCGCGAAAACCGGCTGCGGATAGGTGCGCATCGAACGGCCGCCAAGCGGCCGGTCACATTGCGCAAGTTCCTCTCGAACTTTAGCCCCCCGGGGAGGCCAGCCGGTTCTACAGTACCTGTTAAGTGAGTAAGCACACACTTCTATCGACCGTAGAAAAACCGCTATATGACGCGGTTTTCCGGCTTCAAGAGCCGCTACGAATCCAGTTTGGTCAGCGGCGCGTAACGCAAGAGCAGCCGTTTCTCGCCGACGTCGAACTTCACCTTCGCCACGGTCTTGTCCCCGGCGCCTTCGACGCCGATCACGGTGCCGTTGCCGAAGCTCGTGTGGTTCACTTTGTCCCCCACGACGACGGCGACCACTTCCTTTTGCGGCTGGACACGATTGCGTACGACGGCGGCCGGCACGTCCGCGTTGAAGCCCGCCGTATCGCTGGCTGCGGCCCCGCGCGAGGTTCCAGCACCCCAGAAGGAGCCCCCGTAACGCCCGGAACCGATGGGGGCGTTCCCCCAGCCGCTCACTTGGCGGGAGGTGCCCTCGCGCTTCCACTCCACGAGACCGGTAGGGATCTCCTCGAGGAACTGGCTGGCAGGGTTGTATTGGCTCTGGCCCCACATGCTGCGAACTTCCGAGCGGGTCACGTAAAGGCGCTTCCGTGCACGGGTGAGGCCCACATAGGCCAGGCGACGCTCTTCCGCCAGTTCCTTGGGATCGGTTGCGGACCGCTGATGCGGGAAAAGTCCGTGTTCCATACCGGTCAGGAAGACAACGGGGAATTCCAAGCCCTTAGCCGTGTGAAGCGTCATGAGCGTGACGACGCCCATCCGCTTGGCCTCTGCGACGGCGGCGGCTGCGTCCTCGGAGGATCCTTCGGGAGCGTCCGGGATCTGGTCGGCGTCGGCTACGAGGGAGACTTGCTCCAGGAATTCACCCAGTGAGCCTTCGGGGTTGTCGCGCTCGTATTCCCGCACCACCGCCACGAGTTCGGCGAGGTTTTCCACGCGGGATTCGTCCTGCGGATCGGTGCTGGCGCGGAGCCCGGCAAGGTACCCGGTCTGTTCCAGTACTGCTTCCAAAGCTGCCGCAGCCCCGGAACCCGAAGCCACTTCGGCCAGGTCATCCAGGAGTTTCACAAAGCCTAGGACCGCGTTCACGGAGCGGGTGGCCATGCCGGGAGCCTGGTCCGCCTTGCGCGCCGCAGTCATGAACGACGTGCGTTCGCGCTCGGCGAGCGCCGCGACGGCGCCTTCGGCACGATCACCGATTCCCCGCTTGGGTTCGTTGAGGACGCGACGCAAATTGACGTCGTCGTCCGGGTTCACCAGGACGCGAAGGTACGCGAGGGCGTCCTTGATTTCCTTGCGCTCGTAGAAGCGGGTGCCGCCCACCACCTTGTACGGCAGTCCGACGCGGACCAGGACGTCTTCAATGGAGCGGGACTGGGCGTTGGTGCGGTAGAAAATGGCGACGTCGCCGGGACGCAGGCCTTCCTCGTCCTGGAGCCGGTCAATCTCCTTGGCGATGAACTGGGCTTCGTCGTGCTCGTTCTCGCCTACGTAGCCGATGATCTTCTCGCCGTCGCCCTCGGCCGTCCAGAGTTTCTTGTCTGGGCGGTTGGGGTTGCGCGAAATAACGGAGTTCGCCGCGCTCAGGATGTTCTGGGTGGAGCGGTAGTTCTGCTCCAACTTGATGGTGCGGGCTTCCGGGTAGTCCTTCTCGAATTCGACGATGTTGCGGATGTCCGCACCGCGGAACGCGTAGATGGATTGGTCGGAGTCGCCGACGACGGTCAGCTCGCTCGCCTGGGGACCCTCGCCGACGATTTCGCGGACCAATGCGTACTGTGCGTGGTTGGTGTCCTGGTATTCGTCCACGAGGACGTGGCGGAATCGACGGCGGTAGGACTCCGCGAGCGCGGGGAAGGCCCGGAACATGTAGACGGTCTGCGCAATGAGGTCGTCGAAGTCCATGGCGTTGGCCTGGCGCAAGCGCTGGGTGTAGCCCTTGAAGACCTCGGCAACGGCTTGTTCGAAGGGTTCGTTGTAGTTGGCGCTTGAGGCGAACGCGTCGTCATCGATGAGCTCGTTCTTGAGGGCCGAGATCTTGTGCTGGATCGCTTTGGGCGCGAACTTTTTGGGATCGAGGTCCAGGTTCTTCGCTACGAGCGTGATGAGCCGCAGGGAGTCTGCGGAATCGTAGATGGAGAAGTTGGAGTTCAGCCCCACGTTGGTAGCTTCACGGCGCAGGATACGCACGCAGGAGGAGTGGAACGTCGAGATCCACATGGACTTGGCACGGGCACCCACCAGGGCTTCGATGCGTTCCCGCATTTCCGCGGCCGCCTTGTTGGTGAAGGTGATAGCCAGGATCTCGCCGTGATGGGCCCGCCTGGTGGCGATCAGGTACGCAATGCGGTTCGACAGCACGCGGGTTTTGCCCGAACCGGCCCCGGCCACGATCAGCAAAGGGCTGCCGGCATGTTTGACGGCTTCCTCCTGCTGGGGGTTCAACCCTTCGAGCAACGCCTCCGCAGACGGCAGGCCCGAGTGGCCGCCGTCTTGCCCACCGCCGGGCTTGCCGGCCCAGGACGCACCCCCACCGGGCGCACTACCACCGGGCGCAGCGCCGCTTCCGGCGCGTGAAAGCATGGCCGGAGCGGCCTTGGTGGCAGCTCGGCTTGCCGCTTTGAAGGGGCCATCAGCGTACGGGTCAAACAACATATCCATGGTGTTTACCAGTCTAGGCGGTGGCCCTGACACTGATGGAC
Source organism: Arthrobacter sp. FW306-1B-G06A (assembly GCF_058781765.1). Lineage (NCBI taxonomy): Bacteria > Bacillati > Actinomycetota > Actinomycetes > Micrococcales > Micrococcaceae > Arthrobacter > Arthrobacter sp. FW306-1B-G06A. The sequence goes on from NZ_JBYSXB010000001.1 coordinate 4,981, forward strand.
CCGCATGCCCTTCCCCGGGCTGCGTCAAAAAAGTGTTCGGTCGGAAAATACCGCGGCTCCGAAGTGCCCTCCCAATGATGCTTCTTAGGAGCTACAAGTTCGCTGGCTCGCCGGTTTCCTCTGGAAAGGGTGAATTCAGGTTGCCGCTACGCAGTCCGGCCTTGAGGTGGACCACCGGAATTCCCTGGTAGAACGCCGCCAGCCCCGCGGCATGCTGCCCGGTCACTGCTACTGGCGCCTTGTAACGGCCGGTTGCACGCAAGGCCTGGACCAGCGGCGCCATCTTGATGGCCTCCGGACGGGTCCCGTAAACGAGCAGGACAGTGCGGTTGCCAAGGGAGGCGCATCCTCAAGCGAATTGCGGCACCGAGGTGAGCGCCGCACGCAACTCCCGGACCGCCGTCGGGCCCCCCGCGAGGAACCAGTCCAGGCCGTTGACGCGCACGACGTCGGTGTCCCCGCCGGCCGCGCGGACGATCGCCTTGCCGGGGAGCCAGTCCCACTCGGGGCAGCTGTGTTGGAACCAGCAGCCCAGTTCGCCGTCGGCCACCCGGCCGAGATCGCAAGAGCCGGAACCGAACATGCGCAATGAAGCTGCCGACACCGCCGCAGCATGCCAGGGCGTGGCGGCTCGGGGATCGGCGAGCCACGTGGGGTGGATGTAGGTGGCGGCACCGAGTTCACTTAGGGCAGCACCCGACGGTCCCGGAATCCGTTCGTCGTTGAGGGTCGCGGGATGCCCTTCGCCGCCGGTCCAAAGCTTGTCGAGCTCCGGTTGATAGATGGCCCCGAGAATGACGTCGGCATCCGAGGCGGTCCCGGGTGATGCCGTGCCCTCGCGTTTCAAGGCGATCGCGGAGCACCAATAGGTGGAGCCGTGCAGGAAATTGTAGGTACCGTCCACGGGATCGATCACCCAGGTGCGGCCGCTTCTTCCAGCCACCGAGCTTCCTTCTTCACCCAGGATGCCGTCGTCGGGGCGGCAACGGCGCAGTTGCTCAAGGACGTAGGCCTCGGCCGCATGGTCCGCGGCGGTCACCACGTCCGAAACCGAGGTCTTCCGTTCGCCTTGCAGGCCGCCCATCCGCATCAGCAGGGCAAGCTGCCCGGCTTCCCGGACCAGGGCGGCAGCGAGTTCGTAGTCGTCGAGCGATGGATCAAGTTCTGTGGCGGAGTGCCTGCCAGTGGTCATGGGTCCAGCTTATGTGGCGGGATAATGAATGACATGGCCAAGACCCCAGCCCAACGCATCAAGAAGCACGGCGCCAATGCCGCTCTCCCCCAGCACCACTTGCCGTCGGTGATCAATCCCACCACCCAGCGGTCGCCCGAGAAGGCCCAGAACAACGGCCGCCTCATAGTGATTGCCGGGGTCGTGGCCAGCCTTTTCCTGTTTTGGTATGTGCACCTGCTGACCCTGAACCAGATGACCCAGTTGTCCGGCGGCATGGCCATGCCCGATTCCCTCATCGGCGGGTTCTCCACCGATTACGTCCACCAATTGCATGGCGCCATGACGGACGACGCCCGCGGACAGCTCAGCTACATCCACAAGACCGCCGGAACCCTGTTTCCGCTGATCTTCGGTTTCACGTGGCTTCTGCTCATCGGCACCAATGTGGCCGGAAAGGCACTGCGCTGGACGCTGTGGGCTGCTCCCCTGCTGTTCGCCGTGGTCCGTTTGTGGAGCAACGTGGCGGTCGACGCCGCGCTGGGATCGGCAACGCCCGACGCCGGCCAGGTGGCTTTGGCTTCCACGCTCACCGTTGTGGGCTGGGTACTGTTCCTGCTGAGCCTTGCGGCCGGCGGCGCGGCTGTGTTTGTGGGGCGGCGGCGTTCGAAGAGCGCCTAGCAGAAGCGCCGAACGCAGCCAACGCCCGCACGCGCTAACCCGGCCCAGAATCGGGCCTCCGAATCAGGCCCCCGGCTCAAGCATCTCCCGGGCTTGGAGGGCACGCTGGTGGGCGCCGGCTTTCTCGAAGCGATCGGCCGCTTCGACCAGGCTTTCTTTCGCCGCCTGCTTGTTCCCGGTACCGGCTTGGGCCCGCGCCATCAAGAGGAATACCTCGCCTGCCATCTGCGCGGGCAGTTGGTCAGCGCTGCGACTGATTTCGTTCAGCAGCTCAAGCGCCGCCCCGGCGTCTCCTGCCAGGTAGTTCCAATGCGCGCGGTTGAGGCGAAGCAGGAGAATTTCCTCTTCGCTGCCGCCGACGACATCCGTGGCAAGCTCCGCCCGTTCAATGCACCGAAGGGTGGCCGCATCGGCCACTTCAGCGGCCAGCCTCATCGCGGCCGAGGCTTTGTTGAACTTGGCCCAGACATCAAGGTTCCGCGAAGGGGAAAAGGTTTCCGCGGCAAGCTCATGGTAGTGGAGGCCTTCAGCTACCTTGTCGCAGAGGAACGCCACATTCCCGATGACCCAGTACGCCTTGCCGGCCAACTGGTCATCCATTTCATCAGAAATTCTCGCCGAGAGGGACAGGCACTCCTCCCACGCCTCCTCCAGTTTGCCGGACTCGCCAAACGCGGCGATCAGTGCCTGCCGCGCATGGACGTCGATTTCCATGTCTGCGTCATCATCGACCAGTCCAACTGCCGACGCCGCAGCCGAGGTGGCCATCTCCAACAGCCCTTCGCCCCGAAGGGAGTTCGCCATCAAGATGAGTGCCCGGGCCCGGTGCTGGGGTGAGGCCTCAGCCAACGATGCCTCGGAAAGGGATCTCGCCAGCGCAGTGCTGACAGCGAAATCACCTGCGTCGAGAAGATTCTCTGCTTGAAGGAAAGTCATGTTCCACCATCCGGCGGAATCGCCCTCATCGAGGGCAATATCGGCGGCCGAGCGCGCACCATCGGCAGCCTTGGCGAAGTCATGGCTGGCCCGGTGACCCCTCGCTTGCAGTTCCGCAGCGGCGTACGACGGCGCAACCTTCTTTTCTCCCATGGCTCCATTATGTCCCTGAGACACTCCGCCCATGATTCGGGCGAGCTTTTAGCATGTTTCTCCACCGTCCGGACGGACACTGATGACACGGCGTGTCGTTACTCTTATAATGAGCGTGCTTCACTTCGTTCACTCCAGTCGCATCAGTCACATATCATCAGGAGCTTTCGCATGAAAAGAACTCTCGCCGCGCTCCTCGCGGCAGCAGCAATCTTGCTCGCAGGAATTACCGGCTCGGCAGCTGTGTCCGCCAGCAGCCAGAGCCCCTCACAGGATTCGTCCATAGCCACGGGCTGGTGGCCGAACTTCGCACAGAACTCGGCGGAGGCTACCGGCTGGTGGCCCAACTTCGCACAGGATTCGGCCCAGGCCACCGGCTGGTGGCCCAACGCCACCACCCAGAACTCGGCAGAGGCCACTGGCTGGTGGCCGAACTCCACCACTCAGGGTTCGCCTCAGGCGACTGGCTGGTGGCCGAACTCCGCCACCAACTCCACTCCCTCCAACTAGCAATACCTGAAAGGCACCGGACCTAAGGTCCGGTGCCTTTCCGCTGCCCGTCTTCCGTTGCCGGGAGGAGGCATGCTCAGGTGCCTCGCAACAGTTCCGCGAATTTATCCGCCGCCATGGGCCGGCCAAAGTAATACCCTTGGCCACTGGCGCAGCCCAGGCGGGCAAGCTCAGCCGCCTGCTCCGCCGTTTCGATACCCTCGGCAACAGCCTGCATCCCGCAGGCGTGAATCAGCTGGAGAACAGCCGCCACAAAGGCCCGCTCCTTGTCGTCCGTGCCCAGCCCTTGGATGAGGGAGCGGTCAATCTTGACCACGTTGACGGGAAGGCTGCGCAGGTAGCTGATGGACGAATAGCCAGTCCCGAAGTCGTCGATTTCCAGCCGGATACCGAGTCGCCGGAGGCCGGTCAGAGAGTATTTGTCGATGTCGCTTCCGTTCACGGCCATTGACTCCGTGAGCTCGATGACCAGCTTGGATGCCTCCACTCCGGTTTCGGCGAGCACTTCCCGCACATGCTCGATCAATTCCAGGCTTTGCAATTCGGTGGTGGAAATATTGACCCGCATGCTGAAGTCTTCGTCCATGCCCGGACCGTCCTGCCACTCGCGCAATTGCTGCATCGCCCGCCGGAGAACCCAATAGCCAAGATCGATGATGATGCCGGTTTCCTCGGCCAACGGGATGAATGCATCCGGCATCAACAATCCCCTATCGGGGTGGTTCCACCGCACCAGCGCTTCAGCGCCTTCAATCCGCCCCGAGGCCAACTCGACAACAGGCTGGAAATGGAGGACCAGCTGATCTGTCCGGATGGCTTCACGCAGTTCCGAGATCATGAGTCCTTGGAGCCGGCGCGCGTACAACAAAGCCGGTTCGAAAACCCTGACGCTGCTCCCCTGCTCGGCCTTTGCTGCATACATGGCCGTGTCGGCTTCCATGACGAGGTCGTCCACGGACTGCCCTGGTTCGGCGACCCGGAGCCCGATGCTGGTTCCACAGATGATCCGGACTTCGCCGATGTCGATGCTCTCACCGACGGCCCGAAGGATCCGCTTGGCAACGCCACGCGCATGCGCCGCATTGGATTTGGGCAGCATCACGGCAAATTCGTCCCCGCCGAGCCTCGCCACCATGTCAGTGTCGCGGACCGCTGCGAGCAAGCGCCTGGCGGTAACCTTCAAGACGGTATCCCCGGCGCCGTGCCCCAGAGTGTCGTTGATCCCCTTGAATGAGTTCAAGTCCAAAACGAGCAACGCGGGCGGGAGCTCACCCCGCTCGGATTCGACGAGTTCATGGTTCAGCGCCCTTTCGAGTGCCGTGCGATTCGCCAACTGGGTCAGCGGATCAGTGAGCGCCATCCTTTCGAGTTCGATCTGGGCCTCGCGCAGCATGGCAGTCCGGCTTTCGACCCGCTCCTCGAGCTCCTGGTAAATGGCTTGAAGATCGTCGGCCATGAGGTTGATCCCAGTGATGACTGCAGCCACTTCGTCCCGCGGGCCGGAGACCGGGATCCTCGTGCTGAGGTCTCCGTCCGCGATCCGGACCACCCCTTCAACGAGGGCAAGCAGCCGCGGGTCCTGGGGCTCATGATTCACGGTGGTGCTCTCTCAACCAGTCACGGGCTTCCGCCTCGGACGTGAAGAACCGTCCCGGAAGGGAGCCTGGCTTCGCGCGAAGGAGAAAGTGTGCAATCACCCGGTCCACCGGGCTCTCCCCCAAGAGGGCGCAGGCCGAAATAGCCACGGAATTCGTGTAGGTCAGGCGCGCGTCGTCGGTGACGGACAGTACTCCGGTCACCCTGAGCAGAAGCGGGAGCCGCCGTCCGTCCGCAAACATACGAACAGCCGCCGCGGCCGCCTGGGCTTCGGGTGAGCGGACTACGCTGTTCGGTGGCAGGGTGACCTCGATAATGCCGTCCTCCGCCAAGTCAACGGTGATCTGATCGGCAGGGACCATCACGTCTTCAGGCGAAGCATCCAGGGCATCATCGGGAATCCGCGAATCCCGGGCGGGGAGTGTCTGGGAGCTCATCGCCGCGCCACCTGCCGCCGTCGGGCGATCGGCCCGCGAAGGTCCCGAAGGCCATTACCCGAGGGGTGGGATGCTGCCTTTATGGGGGATGTATCGCCTGCGTGTCCCGGACGACGCAGAACAAGCTGATGAGTCATGGGTCCTATGTTCTGCCGTGTCGGTCAATCTAATCTGCGCCAAGACTGCATGGAACCCTCAGCCCGGCGCCATTCCGGTGAGTGCACTCATGATAATGCAAAGATTGCCCACCCGCTGACATGAGGCTACCCGCGAAAACTCATCGTTTCGCAAGCCGCGCCGCCGTTCGCCGTACTTCCCGGACCCGTTGCGCCACCACAAGTCCCGCGGCGGAAAATCCGATCGTGACCGGATAGGCCATCAGTCGTTCCAGGGTTCCCGGTTCGGGGACATCCATCCGTGTCAGGCCGCCGACCACCAAGGCGCCCAGCGTCAACGTCCCGCACGCCAGGATGAACCAGCTCATCGCTGTATGCGGCAGCCAGAGCAGCCCGAGGAGCAACAGTGCGAATGCTCCACCGATAAAGAACATCAGGGCGCCCGCAAGATGGAAGGGTGAACCCAGGTCTTCCGGCACAAACCCAACAACCACAGTTCCCAGCCCGGAGACACCCGCCAGGAACCGGACCGCGACGGCGGTGGGCCGCGCTTTGCGGTAGGCGGCACCCTGCAGGATCCGCACGCCGGGACGGGCCGCAATGCACAGGAGCGCCGAACTCAGCAGGATCGCCCCGAAAAGCATGCCCAGGCCCTGCACTACGAAGGAGGCATTCATGAGCAGATGCAGGGGCGAACAGATGTCGCGGTGCTCGTAGACCCCGCACTTGAGCGCGCCAAGATCACTGATGAACCCGGTCCGGCGGTCGTAGGGTCCGGGGCCCCGCCAGGCTTCGATCACCGCCGATTCGGCCACGAAATACTGCACCACGCTCAACTGGGCCCAACCGCCGATGTTCGAGCGGATGGTGCCGAGCTCCGGGAGGTGGGGGCCCGGGGGGGCCCCCC
>NZ_JBYSXB010000001.1:11497-198121 GCF_058781765.1 Arthrobacter sp. FW306-1B-G06A
GTGGCCGCCGTGGGCGGCCACCACGGTTATTTGCTCTCTCATGCGGGCCAGCCTAACGCCAGCACCCGCATGCGGTGCCGCGTGCGCCGCCGCCGGTGTTGCCGGGCAGCGCGTGTTGCCGGCGTCGGTGTTCGAGGGCCGCCCCGGCAGCTTGTATGCTTGTATGCGTGCCCGGCGAGCGGCTCCCAGGAGCTTCCAGCACGCGCACAGGCCCTCGTAGCTCAGTGGATAGAGCACGGCTCTCCTAAAGCCGGTGTCGTTGGTTCGATTCCAATCGAGGGCACTTGAAAGACCAGCTGCGCGAATCGTCTCCGACGCAAGACCTGCGGGCTTACCTGCTGGGCAGCTGGACCGTGGAACGGTCCCTGTGGGACCGGGCGGGCGGCACCCGCGGTACCTTTGCCGGCGTCGTGCGCTATTCGGAAACCCCCGACGGCGGTCTCTTCCTTCGCGAAGACGGCACCATGACCTGGCCCACCCACACCGGCCCCGCCTTCCGCGAATACCTCCTGCGGCCTTCCGACTCCCCCGAAGCCATGGATGTCTACTTCCCTGATGGGAAACCGTTCCACCGCATGAGCTTCCGCGACCACGCCAACCAGGACACCCACTGGTGCGATCCCGATGACTACAAAGTCAATTACCTCTGGGGCGGGCCGGATGCCTTCAGCTACGCCTGGGACGTGCACGGACCAGCCAAGGACTTGCTGCTCGAATCCCGGCTAAGGAGAGAGACATGACCAGCAACAGTCCAGCCAAGGACCTGATAGTCGTCAGCGCGGTCTGCGTGTACGACGACGCCGGACGGCTGCTGACCGTGCGCAAGCGCGGCACGGACAAGTTCATGCACCCCGGCGGCAAGCCCGAGCCAGGTGAAACCGCGGCGGAGACGGCATCCCGCGAGCTGGCCGAGGAAGTCGGAATCGAGATCGACCCGGCCGACCTTGAGGCCTTGGGGAGTTGGCTCGCCGTCGCCGCCAATGAGGCCGCGACTGACATCGAGGCCACCGTCTTCACCGCACCGGGCACGTGGGAAGCCCGCCCTTCGGCCGAGATCGCAGAGATCCGGTGGTTGGATCTCTCTGCTGAACTTCCGGACGATTTGGCTCCGCTCCTGACGGACCACGTCCTGCCCCTGCTCGCGAAAAAGTAGGCCTTCCCGCTCCCGGAAAAGCCATGCGTGTCGGGGCCTGAACTTCCCTGTTTTGCCATGAAAATCCGGTGAGAACTGGCTATAGTGATCGCACAGTTTGTTTTAACTTGATACAGGCTGCATTGTCAGATCCAGCTGGGGGATCGCATGCAATCTCTTGAACAGCGCCGACGCGTCCGGGGGGACGTCGGCGGAGAACGTCCGCAGTTCCGTGACACTCCTGTGGAGGTCAAGGCGTACTCGACGGCCGGAATGGCCGGCTGGGCGGCGCAACTGGGTTCTCCCGCGCCCGAAGCTCCCCGTTCCCGCAGAATGGCCAGGACCGGCGGGATAGCTGCGATAGCAGCGTTGTTGCTCTACCTGACGTGGCGGGTCGCATTCACCATGCCGCTTGGTGGCGGGGATCTTGTCATCGCGTGGACGCTGGTGACGTTTGAGGCCCTTCCCCTGATCGGGCTGGTCCTGAAATCCATCACTCTGTGGAACATCGACTGTTATGCGCCTGAGCCGGTTGCCGAAGCTCCCAATGGCATGAAGGTCGCCGTGCTGATCCCCACGTATAACGAGCCGGTCGAAGTCCTTGCGCCCACCATCGCCGCGGCCTGCGTGCTTCAACCGCGCCACGAAACGTGGGTATTGGATGATGGAAGCCGCCCGTGGGTTGCCGAGATGTGCGCATCCTTCGGTGCAAGAGTGGTCACCCGCGCCGAGCACGACCATGCCAAGGCGGGCAACATGAACCATGCATTGGATTTGATGGCTGCGGAGGAAGCAGCCGAAAAAGACCCAATAGACGTCATTGCCGTGCTCGACTGCGATCACGTTCCCCTCCCAACATTCCTGACGGCCACCTTGGGTTGGTTCGCCGACGAGGAAATCGCCCTCATCCAGGGGCCGCAGGCGTTCTACAACTCAGGAGCCTTCGACGACGACGGCATCTCCGGCGAACAGGGGTTGTTCTTCAACGTCCTGATGCCTTCGCGCAATGTTCCCGGTGCAGGACCTTTCTGGTGCGGTTCAACCTCGCTGCTCCGGATCAAGGCGCTTCGCGAGGTAGGTGGAGTAGCCACCGAGACCATCACCGAAGACATGCACACCACCCTCAAGCTCATCCGGCTCGGGTGGAAGACCGTGTACCACCACCAGACCCTGGCAGTTGGCCTGGCCCCGGCAACGGCCGATCAATACCTGCTGCAGCGCAGACGCTGGGGCATGGGCGCGATGCAGATCCTGACCTACGAGCGCCTTTGGGCGGCCAAGAGCTGGATGACCTGGCGGAACTTCCACGAATACATCAACGGAACCTTATGGTGGCTTGAGGGCATTGCCACCTTGATTGCCTTCATCATCCCCATGGCGGTCATGGTCTCCGGCGCGCAGACCTCCACCGCCGGGCCCGTTGAGTTCACCCTTGCCTTCGCCGCCATGTTCTGGGTGCGTTTGTGGGGCGCCAAGAGGCTCATGCGCCACCAGATCCACTGGCCGACGGCGTTTGCCCTGCGGATTTTCCGGGTTCCTGTCGGGATGGCCTGCCTTTGGTGGCTCGTTTCCCGGAAGTCCTTGGAGTTTCAAGTCACCCCGAAAGGCGCCGCGGAACTTCGACTCCGCGGAAGGGCCCCGCGGATCCTCATTGTGCTGATTGTCATCGTGGGCGCGATTATTCTCTATGCGACGGCCGGAGTCCTCGGTTGGGTGCCCTGGCGGACGAGTCCTGGCTCCACGATTGCCGCCGGAGTCTGGCTGGTGCTGGCGGGGGTTGTCTTGGTGCTGGGGACGCTCCGGATCAGGGCCGCCGAATTCGCCACATCACGCAGGAGCGCCCACCGGGTCACCGTCAAGGTACCTGTCACGGTTTTCGGGGTCCCGGGCCAACTGCTGGACATTTCCATGGGAGGCGCCGCAGTCCGGGTCGGGGCGGACGCGCTGCCGGAATCAGGCCGCGTACTCTTGGAACTCCCGGGAGACGCACGGATCCCCCTGGATATCGTCCGGGTGTGGTCTAGTTCGAAGGGAGAATACACTGCTTCGCTACGAGTTCGTGACCGCGACTGGGAGGCGTACCGCAGGCTCTCGCTCTGGCTGTTTCATACTCCCGATAACGCACTGCCCGGCTTTCCTCCTGGGGTCCCTGCCGTCGCAACCCGCGAGTCGGCATGAACGGCCACGCCTTGCGTAGGCCCGCCCTCGCCTGGACTGTTATCGTCACCGCTGCGGCGGTGGCCATCCTGGCGGCGATCCTCGGCGCAAACCAAGGGACGTCCGGGGCCCAGTCAGCCGGTGACCTCGCCATCCTGGCAGCATCGCTGCTCGCCACAGCCAGTTGTGCATGGGCGGGGCGGCGCAAGGATGAAAGCGCCCGTGCGTGGCGGGTCATGGGCCTAGCCACGCTGATCTGGACCACCGGACAAGCGATCTGGACCTTCTACGGCTTGACGCTCGATCACGACTACCCCTACCCCTCCGTGGCCGACGCCGCTTTCGTCGGCTATTCGATCCCTGCCGCCATAGCCCTCTACTTGTTCCCTCGTCCCCGGGTCTCCTCGGTTGCTTTCCTGCGTGCACTCCTGGATTCGGCAGTGATTGCGTCCGCAGTGCTGTTCATGAGCTGGGCTACCGTCCTCGGCTCCATGTACAAGACCGAAGGGCAGGAGACCCTCGTCCACCTCACCGGCCTCGCGTATCCGGTTGCCGACATTGCGATGGTCTCCATCGTCCTCATGCTCACCATGCGGAGGGCACCAGGGGAACGCCTCAGGTGGGTCTGCCTGGGTGGCGGACTCCTCGTCCTTGCGATCACTGACAGTACATACGTGGACCTGACGTCCGAGGGTGTCACAGGTCTCACCGGAACTCCCCTGGCGGCAGGCTGGATCACGGCGTTCCTGCTGATAGCCCTCGCCCCGCTGGTCCCCTACGCCCCGCGTCCCCGGACGGAGCGGCGCCTCTACACCTTGGCCCTGGAACTGCTCCCCTACGTCCCAGTCCTGGGTGCCGTGATGGTGGCGCCCATACGGGTCGGGCGTCCCGGGGACCCCTTCCTCCAGGCCGTGGGGCTCACTGCCCTGGCCCTGGCCATCACCCGCCAGATTCTGATCATCCTCGAGAACATCAACCTCACGCGGGATCTCGAATCCAAGGTTGCCGAGCGTACAGCGGAACTTGAAGGTCTCGGCGCGATCGTCAACTCCTCAGCGGATGCAATCGTGGGCAAGTCACTGGACGGTGTCATCACCAGCTGGAATCCCGGAGCCGAACGGATCTACGGATACAGCGCCGCCGAGGCAATCGGCAGGCATGTTTCCTTCATCATTCCGGACGAACTTCAGGAGGAGGAAGAAGAGCTCTTGGCGGGCATCCGGGCCGGCGGGGAAACCCACAGCTACGAAACAGCACGGGTCCGCATCGACGGCTCCATCGTTCCCGTTTCCCTGACGATGTCTCCGATCCGCGGCATCGGCGGCATCCGCGGAGTCGCCACGATCGCCCAGGACATCACCGAACGCAGGATCGCCCAGGCCGAGTTGGTGACCGCCCGGGAAGCCGCCGAGGAAGCCAGCCGCTTGAAGTCGGAGTTCCTCGCGACGATGAGCCATGAGATACGCACGCCGATGAACGGAGTGATCGGGCTGACCGGATTGTTGCTGGACACCCCCTTGGAGGAAACCCAGCGCCAATATGCCGAAGGCGTCAAGGGCGCGGGCGAATCCCTGCTGTCCTTGATCAATGACATCCTGGACTTCTCGAAACTCGAAGCAGGCAAGGTCGATCTGGACCCTGCTCCCTTCAATCCACGCACCTTGGTGGAGGAACTCGCGGTCCTCCTTGCCGAGGCCGCACAGGCCAAAGGCCTGGAGCTGATTGCGTACTGCCGCCCGGAGGTTCCGGCGATGCTGGTGGGCGACGCCGGCCGCATCAGGCAGATCCTGCTCAACCTGGCCTCGAACGCCGTGAAGTTCACTCCCTCAGGGGAAGTTGTCATCAGCGTGAAGCTCGTGAAGCAAGAATCCGCGAACGTTCGTGTACGCTTCGAGGTCCGCGACACCGGGATCGGGATCGATGCGGCAGACCACCACAGGCTCTTTGAGTCGTTCTCGCAGGCCGATGCCTCCACTACCCGGCGGTACGGCGGGACCGGCCTTGGACTGGCGATCTCACGGAGGCTTACAGAGGTAATGGGCGGCGAAATCGGGGTGGACAGTTCCTTGGGCAACGGGAGCACCTTCTGGGCCACCCTTCCCTTGGCAGTGAGCGAAGCTGCGGCAGCTCCGGCGTCGATCTCGCCCGACCAGCTCACGGGACTCCGGGTCCTTGTGGTGGATGACAACTCGACCAACCGATTGGTGCTCGAGGGGCAATTGGCTGGCTGGCGGATGAAACCGGAAGCTGTCAGCGACGCCCAACAGGGCCTGGACCGCTGCCGCGAAGAGGCCGCCGCCGGACGTCCCTTCGACATTGCGGTGCTCGACATGTGCATGCCGGACATGAACGGCTTGGAGCTGGCACACCAGCTGAGCACCGACGTCGCGCTCGCATCCACCCGGATCATCATGCTGACGTCCACCATGAATGTGGACAAAGCCGAACTCGTGGCCGCCGGGGTCCAGGAATGGCTGACCAAGCCGGTGCGCAGCTCCGAGTTCTACGACCGCCTCATGCGTCTTGTCGCGGCCCGCCCGCTCGCGGCTCCCGTGGTCCTTCCAGCCATCCCGGTGACCATCAGCCAGCCTTCGCGCGGCCTGATTCTCGTCGTCGAGGACAACGAGGTCAACCAGCTCGTGGCCCGCAGCATGGTTGCGAAGCTCGGGTACGAGGCCGACGTCGTCGCCGATGGCAGCGAAGCAGTCGCCGCCACTGCGGCCACCGAGTATGCCGCGGTCCTGATGGACTGCCATATGCCCGTCATGGACGGATTCGAGGCCACCAAAGCCATCCGGGCACGGCACGATGGGCGCAGGCGGCTGCCGGTCATTGCGATGACGGCAGGCGCACTCGATGAGGATCGTGAGCGCTGCCTTGCGGCCGGCATGGACGATTATCTGACCAAACCGGTGGACGTGGACAAATTGGAGCGGGTTCTCTCGCGATGGATCCCGGAAACATCGAAGGAAGGCGGCGGCACTGTCCTCGACCCCGCGAGGCTGGAAACGTTGCGTGACCTCGGTCCGGCAGACGGGCTCGGGTTGCTGCCCGCCGCCGCCCAGGCCTTCAGGCAAGACATCCAACCGAGCCTGGAGGCACTCCGCCACGCTTTGGACAACGGAAGCCGAGACACTTTCAGGCACGTTGCCCACAAGCTAAAAGGAGCCGCAGCCAACATCGGGGCCGCGCGCGCGGCACGGATGTGCGAGGAATTGGAACGCAGCTCATCAAGCGGCGGGCCCGTCGATCCCGCGCTCCTGGCCGGCCTTGAGGCCGAACTGGGACTTGTTGACAAAGCGTTGGACCACGCCCTGTCGGTGGCCTCGTGAAGGTCCTGGTGGCGGACGACGATTTCGGTTCGCGTCTCGTGGCGAAGGCGGCAGTGGAGCAGTCCGGCCACGAATGCATCGTGGCCGCGGACGGCAACTCCGCTTGGGAGCTGTACAGGCAACACCGGCCGCAAGTTGTGGTGACTGACCTGATGATGCCCGGGCTCAACGGACTGGAACTCTGCCGCGCCATCCGCAGCGCGGAAGAGGACTCCTACACCTACCTTGTCCTTGTCACCTCGAAAGATTCACGCGAGGACGTCGTCGCGGGCATGCAGGCCGGTGCTGACGACTACGTGGCCAAGCCGCTTGACCCGTTCGCCCTGCATACCCGGCTGCTCGTGGCTCAAAGGGTGACTTCGCTGCACACCGATCTTGCACGCTACCGTGCCGCGCTCGCGGAGCAAGCGCGCACCGATCCCCTGACGAAGCTCCACAACCGGCTGAAGCTCTCGGAGGACCTGGAACAGCTGCACCACAGATGCGCCCGTTACGGAACGGACTACAGCCTGGCGATCTGCGACGTGGACAACTTCAAGAGATATAACGATCTTTATGGCCACCAGGCCGGAGATCTCGCATTGCAGTCGGTTGCGGCCTCCCTTGCCGCCCAAGGGCGCGAAAGCGACGGAATCTACCGCTTCGGCGGGGAGGAATTCCTCTTCCTGTTGCCGGGCCAGACGGTATCCGGCGCAGAAGCCAGGCTCGCCCGCGCTCTGGAGGCCGTGCGGGAGCTGGGCATCGCGCACTCAGGTAACCCCTCGGGTACCCTGACCTTGAGCGCCGGTCTCTCGGCCTTTGTGCCCGGCCATCGAGTCAGCAGCGAGCGGCTCCTCAAAGAGGCCGATATGGCGCTGTACGCCGCCAAGTCCGCCGGCAGGAACCGCGTGGAAGTGGCCCCGGAAGTCCGTCAACACACCAGGAGCTGAAGCCCGGCACCGCGCCTACAGCTCCGGAACAGCTTCCTGTGCCACAGCCGTCGCCTCAGCGAACTGAGTGTTGTACAACTCTGCGTAGCGCCCGTCTGCGGCGAGGAGCTCTGCGTGCGTGCCGCGCTCAATGATCGATCCGTCCTCCACCACCAGGATCACGTCGGCGGCCCGGATGGTGGAGAGCCGGTGGGCGATCACGACGGCGGTGCGTCCCTCGAGTGCCTCGCCCAAGGCCGCCTGGACCGCGGCTTCGCTGGTGGAATCCAAGGCTGCCGTTGCTTCGTCGAGGATGACGACCCTGGGTTGGGCGATGAGGAGGCGTGCGATGGTGAGCCGCTGGCGTTCTCCTCCGGAAAGGCGGTAGCCGCGCTCCCCCACCACGGTCTCCAGGCCATCCGGCAAGGAACGGACCATCGCTTCGAGCCTGGCGCGCCGGAGCACGTCCCACATTTCCTCGTCCGTCGCTCCCGGCCGGGCCAGCCGCAAGTTGGAGGCGATGCTTTCATGGAAGAGGTGGCCGTCCTGCGTGACCATGCCCAGGGTCGCCCGGAGGGAATCGAACGTTGCGTCCCGGATATCCAGGCCGGTACCTCGCCCATGCCCGCCCAATCGCACGGCGCCGGAGTCGACGTCGTACAGCCGGGACAGCAGCTGGGCCACGGTGGACTTGCCCGCGCCGGAGGACCCCACGAGGGCAACGGTCTGCCCGGGCTCCACGCGGAAGCTGATTCCGTGCAGGACCTCCTCGCCGCCGCGGGTGTCAAGCGTCGCCACTTCCTCCAGCGAGGCAAGGGACACCTTGTCCGCGGACGGATAGGCGAAGCGGACGTCGTCGAACTCCACCGCAACAGGGCCCGAAGGCACCGCGACGGCGTCGGGCTTCTCCTGGATGAGCGGCTTGAGGTCCAGGATCTCGAAGACCCGCTCGAAGCTGACCAGCGCGCTCATGACCTCAACGTGGGCACTGGACAGTGCGGTAAGCGGCGCATACAGGCGGGTAAGCAGCAGCGCCAGTACGACGACGTCGCCGGCGGCCAGCTGCCCGCTCAGCGCAAGCCAACCGCCCAGTCCGTAAACGAGCGCGAGGGCCAGGGCGGAAACGAGGGTCAGTGCGGTGATGAACGTGAACTGCAACATGGCGGTGCGGACGCCGATGTCACGCACACGGCCGGCGCGCAGGGCGAACTCGGCGGACTCTTCGTCCGGGCGGCCGAACAGTTTGACGAGCGTGGCGCCGGGTGCGGAGAACCGCTCCGTCATTTGGGTTCCCATGGCCGCGTTGTGGGACGCGGCTTCACGACGGAGGTCGGCCAGCTTGGAGCCCATGCGGCGTGCGGGAATGAGGAAGATCGGCAGCAGCACCATCGCGAGGACGGTGACGAGCCAGGACGTGTTGAGCATGACAATGAGGGTCAGCGCCAAGGACACGACGTTGCTGACTACACCGGAGAGAGTGCCCGCGAACGCCGACTGGGCTCCGATGACGTCGTTGTTGAGCCGGCTGACGAGGGCTCCGGTACGGGTCCGGGTAAAGAAGGCGATGGGCATGCGCTGCACATGGTCGAACACCCGCGTCCGCAGGTCGACGATCACGCCTTCGCCGATCACGGAAGACAGCCACCGGGTCAGTAGTCCCACTCCGGCGTCGGCGACGGCCACGGCAGCGATGAGCGCGGCCAGCCCGACCACGACGTCCACGCCCGCATGGGCGATGATCGCGTTCACCACTTTGCCGGCCAGCACCGGGGTGGCCACGGCAAGGAACGCACCAGCGATGGAGGCCAGCACGAAGGCGATCAGCTTGTTGCGGTGCGGTTTCGCGAAAGCGAGCACGCGCCGGATGGTTTCCCGCGAGAACGGCTGGGAGCCGCTCTTGGCGCGGGTGATGTTGTAGAGCGAGCGCCAGGCGACGCCATCCATGCTCATGGCTTGTGATTCCCCATTCCGGAAGTGTGGTGCAGTTCGGTCACGGTGCCGTTGTCAAGGTGCCAGCGGGAATCGAGCCGGACGTTTTCGAGCAAGCGGCGGTCGTGCGTGACCAGCAGGAGCGCGCCTTCGTAGCCGTCAAGCGCATCCTCGAGCTGTTCGATCGCCGGCAGGTCGAGGTGGTTGGTGGGTTCGTCCAGGACAAGCAGGTTGACGCCGCGGGCCTGCAGCAGCGCGAGCGCCGCGCGCGTGCGTTCGCCCGGGGACAAGGAATCCACGGTCCGGGAGGTGTGGTCCGCCTTGAGGCCGAACTTGGCCAGCAGGGTACGCACATCCGCGGAGTTCCAGTCGACCAGGACAGATTCGACGGCGTCTGCCAGGGTAAGGTGCCCAGCCAGCAGTCCGCGGGCTTGGTCGATCTCGCCGATCGCCACGGATGCACCCATGGAGGCATCTCCGGCGTCGGGCTGTTGAATCCCGAGCAGCAGCCGCAGGAGGGTGGACTTTCCCGCGCCGTTGGGTCCCGTGATGCCAATGCGTTCGCCGGCGTTGAGCTGGAGGTTGACGGGTCCCAGCGTGAAGTCGCCCTGGTGTGCCACGACGTCGCGCAAGGTTGCGACGACGGAGCTGGAGCGCGGAGCCTGGCCGATGCTGAACTGCAGCTGCCATTCCTTGCGCGGCTCTTCCACCTCGTCGAGCCGGGCGATGCGGGATTCCATCTGCCGGACTTTCTGGGCCTGCTTTTCCGAAGACTCAACGCTCGCGGCCCTGCGGATTTTGTCGTTGTCCGGGCTCTTCTTCATGGCGTTGCGGACGCCCTGCGAGCTCCATTCGCGCTGCGTCCGGGCCCGGGACACGAGATCCGCCTTGGTGTTGGCGAATTCCTCGTAGCGTTCGCGGGCGTGCCGCTTTGCTACCGCCCGCTCTTCGAGGAAGGAATCGTAACCGCCGTCGTAGACGGCCACGCTGTTCTGGGCCAGGTCCAGTTCCAGCACCTTGGTGATGCAGCGCGCCAGGAACTCGCGGTCATGCGAGACCAGCACCGCGCCGCCTCGAAGGCCTTGGACGAACGATTCAAGCCGGGCCAGTCCGTCGAGGTCCAGGTCATTGGTGGGTTCGTCGAGGAGCACGACGTCGAAGCGGCTCAGCAGGAGGGCAGCCAAGGCAACTCGGGCGGCCTGGCCTCCGGACAGGCCCGTCATAAGCGCATCGGGACCCGATTCGAGGCCAAGTTCCGCCAGCACCGCGGGGATCCGGTCTTCCAGGTCCGCGGCACCCGATGCCATCCAGCGGTCAAAAGCCAGGGAGTACGCGTCGTCGGCCTCCGCGGTTCCGGCTGCGAGCCCCTCGGCTCCGGCCTCCATCTCCTCAGTGGCCTGGGCGCAACCAGTGCGGCGGGCAATGTAGGCGGCGACGGTTTCGCCTGGGGTGCGTTCGTGTTCCTGGGGCAGCCAGGCGACAAAGGCGTCGCTCGGAGCGAGGCTGACCGTGCCCTCCTGGGGACGGTCGGCTCCCGCGAGGATGCGCAGCAGGGTGGATTTCCCGGCGCCGTTGGCGCCGACGACGCCCACGACGTCTCCTGGCGCGACGGTGAGGGAGAGCTTCGAGAACAAGGTGCGGTGACCGTGGCCGCCGGAGAGCTCTTTGGCGACAAGCGTTGCAGTCATTGGTCTATCCTCTCACTGCTCCGCTCCTGAGCGGAAAGGCCGGCCACGCGAAAGGGCGGCCGTGCGAATACCCTGCCGTCCGAAAGACCGGGGCATGGAAGAACCCGCTGGTCCGTACTTGGGGGGTGTGCGGACCAGCGGGTTCGAGAATCAAGCATAATTCAATGTGCCTGCATCGTAAAATCGACTTCGCAGACCTGAAACCGTCTAGCAGAAAGTGGTTCATGTCCCTCCCCTCCAAGGCGTTCCAACGCTGGCTGCACGGGATCGCCCCGAACACCAGCACGGCCGATGTCTGCCGCTTTTCGGGAGTGAAACGCACCACACTGGCCCAGCAATTGGTTCGCGGCAAGGTGGCCGAGAGTTGGCTCGTGAGCATCAGCCGGGCCTTCGACATGAATCCCTTCGATGCTTTGGCACAATTCGAGGCCTACGCGGCGCTTCGGGGAACCCCGGTTCCCCCCACTGATGCGGAACTCGTCAGCCAGGTGTCCACCATGGATCTGCTGCGTGCGGTCGTCGAGCGCTCCGATCCCGGCGAGGGCGTCCCGCCCCTGGTCCTGGCGGAGACCCCGCACGGTAGTTCAGTCAGGAACTGGGTGGACGCGATCGACGACGGCGAGCTGCGCCACCGGGTGAGCGGCTCCACCGGGATCGCACCGCAGAACTTTTCCGCGCACCTGACCGCCAACCGGCTGCCCCCGGAACTGGCCTTGGCAACGTCCCGGGCGGCCGGCGTCGGACCGGCCGGAGGCCTCGTGGCCAGCGGCCTCGTCACCGAGGCCGAGGCAGGATGGCCCCCGGGGGCGCGCCGGGACGCCCTGGACAGGATGACGGACGGCGAGCTGGCCCTGCTGGCCGGAGAGCGGCTGCAGGCCCTGGGCAAGGCCCTGCGCCGCCATGAGCACGAGCTCGACCACAGCAACAGAATCTGGGAGAACCTGGGATGACCACCGTGTTGGCGTGGGCTACGCTCTCCATTTGCCTCATTTTGACGGCCATTCGCATCCCCAGCGCCGTTCGGGGCGAGAACCGCATGATGTTCGTCTTGTTCGCACTGATTTCCCTCGACATCCTTCTCAGCATCGAGGGTCCCTATGTGCTGATTGACGGGTGGCTGGGCAACTTCAACCTCGGCAACCTGCTGCTCCGGTTCCTGCTCTACGGAACGTTCCTGCTCATGGGCATCAAGGTGGCCAGGGCCTTTGGCTCAGCTGGCGGAGAACGCGCCATCCGCGGGCCGATCGGCTTGGCCGTTTTGGGAGCAACCGCGGTCCTCACGGCCTTCTTCTTCTTCTCGATGGACACCCGGGACTCCACGGTTGGCCTGAATGACCTTGACCCTGGGCCGGCCCTTGATCTGTATGCGGCCTTGGGCAGGTTCTACCCGGGCTACGTTGCCGTATGCCTCATCCCGGGCATCTGGCGATCGGTCCGAGGTTCGGGTCCCGTTCTGCTCCGGGCCGCCTCAGCGACACTGCTCCTGGGCCTTGCCTTGCTAACGGTTTCACAGGTCTTTCCGCTCATCCCGCCAACGAATACGTGGCTGCGGCCGCTCATCAATTACTCTGCCGCTTTGGCCACTGCACTTGGCCTGGGAGGCATCTGGCTGTCCAAAACCGTTGCCAGCCGGACTAGCCGCACGGTAATTTAAAAACATACCGCGTAACCTCTTTCATAAATCCATTATATCGTGCCATAATTATGAATGTGTGAAGGCGACGCAGCCTGACCTTTGAATCAATGAACGGGTTTCCAAGGTTCGTGGCGCGTGCGGGAGCACTTTTGGGGGGATGAGTGGTGGCGGGCTGTTGGGGACCGCCCCCACTCAGCCTTTTTAAGCGTCCTCCCGTGTACGCCGGACACCGCCCGAAGCACCCCAGTCCGGTCCCGTGACTAAGATGGCTTTCATGAAGAGCCTGCCCACCCGCCGCACAGCACTGTCCGCAACCCTGGCCGCCGTCGCGCTGGCACTGACCGCTTGCGGCGGTGGTTCCTCGCCGTCGTCGACGTCGGGTGGAGATACCTCGCTGTCCGCCATCAAGTCCAAGGGCGAGATCGTTATTGCCACGGAAGGCACCTACCGGCCGTTCAGCTTCCACGAGAACGGGGCCGGTCCCCTCACGGGCTTCGACGTCGAGATCGCCCAGGCCGTCGCTGCCAAGCTCGGAGTGAAGGCGACCTTCCAGGAAACCCAGTTCGATGGCATCTTCGCGGGTCTTGATTCCAAGCGCTTCGACATGATCGCCAACCAGATCTCCATCAACCCCGAACGCACGGCCAAGTACGATTTCTCGGCGCCGTACACGATCTCCAATGGCGTCGTCGTGACCAAGTCGGACAACAACTCCATCAACAGCTTCGCCGATCTCAAAGGCAAGACCACCGCGCAGTCGCTGACCAGCAACTTCTACAAGATGGCAGTTGACGCAGGCGCCAACGTGCAGTCCGTCGAAGGCTGGGCGCAAGCCGCAACCCTGGTCCGCCAAGGCCGCGTCGACGCAACCGTCAACGACAAGCTGACCTACCTCGACTACGCCAAGAGCACTCCGGACTCCGGCTTGAAGATCGCCGCGGAGACCACCGACAAGACGCAAAGCGCCATGGTCTTCCGCAAGGGATCCGCCGAACTCAAAGCCGCGGTCGACAAAGCGCTCACGGACCTTCAGGCCGATGGCACCCTCGCCAAGATCTCCCAGAAGTACTTCGGCGCAGACGTTACCAAGTAGCCGGCGGCCAATCAGATGACCTTCAACTGGGACCTCGTCTGGAGTTCCTTCGGGCCAATCGTCGGGGGCGCCGTCACAGGAACCATCCCCCTCACCCTGGCTTCGTTCGCCATTGGCCTGGCGTTGGCGCTCCTCGTTGCCCTCTTGCGCTTGAGCCCCAACAGGCTGCTCTCCGGCGTCGCACGCTTCTATGTCTCCGTGATCCGTGGGACTCCCCTGCTGGTGCAGTTGTTCGTGATCTTCTACGGTCTCCCGAGCATCGGCGTGAAGCTGGAGCCGTGGCCGAGCGCCATCATCGCGTTTTCGCTCAATGTGGGCGGCTACGCGGCCGAGGTCATCCGCGCCGCGATCCTGTCGGTGCCCAAGGGCCAGTGGGAGGCCGGGCACACCATCGGAATGTCGCGTCCACAGACGCTCGTGCGGATCATCCTCCCGCAAGCGGCCAGGGTCTCGGTACCTCCACTGTCCAACACCTTCATTTCCCTCGTGAAGGACACCTCGCTGGCTTCGCTCATCCTGGTCACCGAGCTTTTCCGCCACGCCCAGCAGATCGCCGCATTCAGCCAGGAATTCATGATCCTGTACCTCGAGTCCGCCCTGGTTTACTGGGTCATTTGCCTCGTCCTCTCCACGGGCCAGTCCGCCCTGGAGCGCAGATTGGACCGTTATGTCGCCCACTGAGCCCAGCAACGCCCCCCACGGGAACTCCGGGCCGGTGCTGTCTGCCCGGGACCTCGCCAAAGCCTTCGGCAGCAACAAGGTGCTGCGCGGAATCGACATCGACGTCAGGCGCGGCCAGGTGGTCGCGTTGATCGGGCCGTCCGGTTCGGGAAAGACCACCGTCCTGCGCTCACTTAACGGCCTCGAAGTGCCCGACGCCGGAACGGTCACCTTCGGGGACGCCGACGCGGGGACGGTCCGGGGCTCCGGCGCAGGACTGACCCTCGATTTCGCGGGCAGCGTGGGCAAGCGGGAGATCGCCGCCCTCCGGGATCGCAGTGCCATGGTGTTCCAGCACTACAACCTGTTCCCGCACATGACGGTGCTCAAGAACATCATCGAGGGACCGCTCCAGGTCCAGAAGCGTCCACGGGCGGAAGTGGTCGCGGAGGCCGAGCGGCTCCTGGCCCGGGTGGGCCTCGCGGACAAACGCGACGCCTACCCCTTCGAGCTGTCAGGCGGCCAGCAACAACGGGTGGGAATCGTGCGCGCCCTCGCCCTCAAGCCGCAGTTGCTGCTCTTTGACGAACCCACCTCGGCGTTGGACCCGGAACTCGTGGGCGAAGTGCTCGGTGTCATCAAGGAACTTGCCGACGAAGGCTGGACCATGGTGATCGTGACGCACGAGCTCGCCTTTGCCCGCCAGGTTGCCGACGAAGTCATCTTCATGGACGGCGGCGTAGTGGTGGAGCGCGGACCAGCAGCGGATGTCTTGCGCGAGCCGCGGGAGGAACGCACCAAGCAATTCGTCAAGCGCCTCCAGCACGACGTCTGACCCCCAACTGATCCCCACCGCCACCCTCGCCTCGCAAGTCCCCACCGGCTCCCAGCCTTCGCAAGCTCAGGCCGGGACCCTCGCCGGCGTGGCCCCACGGCCAGGGAACCCTGGCGGCGTGGGCCCAGCATTTGTTGTCGTTTTGGGCCCTCATAACGACATCTACTGCGAGCTAGTTGGGTGGGCCGGGCACGCAAACGCCTAGCGGCTGAAACGCAAGGTCACCAGCTGGAACGGGCGCAGGGTCAGTTCGGCAGCTCCCACTCCGGGCTTCACTCCGGGAGCCTCGACGGGACGTTCCAACAGGTCCACGGATTGCACCATCCGGGATTCGAAGTTGGCTGTGATGAGGCCCGTGGAGCGTTCTCCCAGAGATTCGTAAAGCCGCACGATGACGTCTCCGGAGCCGTCCTCGGCAAGCTTGACGGCTTCGATGACCAGCGCTTGGTTGAACACCGTTAAAAGCGGCTCAACGGGGTTCGCCCCTGCCAGCAACCTCGGTTTGAGGTTGGTCCGATAGCCTTCTTCGACGGCCCCGCCGATGCTGGCGCCGGGCCGGATGCTCAGATCCAGGACGTGAACCCCAAGGTCGGCTTGGGGGTCCGGGAACTTGGGCGCCCGCAGCAGTGACACACGCACATTGGTGGTGGTCCCGCCGTCGTCACGGATGGTCCGGGTGACGTCGTGCCCGTAACTTGAGGCATTGGAGATTGCGACTCCGTAACCCGGCTCCGCCACGTGGATCCAGCGGTGGGCGCAGAATTCGAACTTGGCGGCTTCCCAGGACGTGTTCGTGTGCGTAGCCCGGAAGACATGCCCGAATTGGGTCTCCGAGGCGGAACGGTCCGCACGGACATCCAGCGGGAAACCGATCTTGAGCAGTTTCTCGTGTTCCTGCCAGTCCACCGTGGTGGAAATGCCGAGGGATTCCGCGCCCGCTTCGAGGGAAATGCGCTGCGTGATGGTGGAGGAGCCCACCGTCCGCTCCACCACGACGACGACGTCCCAGCCTGCACGTTCCAGCGTCACCGATCGCGCGTCGACCACCGGGACGACGTTCCGGCGATAGAACTCGTCGATGTCCCAGGCATCCCATTCGTTCGGCGTATCCCGGTGGAGCTCAAGGTGGTTGCCGAACGTCCCGGGCGCAATGGCTTCCCGGCCCGTTGCGTAATCGGAGAGGGAGGTCAGCAATCCATTGGCGTCCAGCACCGCCCGGATGATGCCGTTGTCCAAAACATAACCGCCGGCGCGCTCTGTGACACTGACTGGACTATCCGAGTGGACCGGTTCGGCAGCCGCGAGCGCCGGAACACCATTGCGCTCGTGCGGCGCGGCATTGAGCAGGAACGTGGTGTCTCCCTCGCCCAGAACTGCTGACGCGGCACCCGCTATGATGCCTTCCAACTCCCGGGCGATCGCGGCATAGTTCCGCTCCGCATCCTGGTGGACCCACGCGATGGAACTGCCCGGCAGGATGTCGTGGAACTGCTGCAGGAGTACAAGCCGCCACAACCGCTTGAGGTCCGCCGCGGGATAGGTGAACGAACCCGCAGTCCGTACTGCCGCCGTCGAGCACCAAAGCTCGGCCTCGCGCAGCAGGTGTTCTGAACGGCGGTTGCCTTGTTTGGTATTGGCCTGGCTCGTGTACGTCCCCCTGTGCAGCTCAAGGTACATCTCCCCTACCCAGACCGGGAGGTTGTGGTACTCGGCCTCGGCCCGGGTGAAGAACTCCTTCGCGGTTCCCATGCGCACCTTCGGCGAGCCTTCGAGATCCGCCGTCCGGTGG
Organism: Arthrobacter sp. FW306-1B-G06A; assembly: GCF_058781765.1. Lineage (NCBI taxonomy): Bacteria > Bacillati > Actinomycetota > Actinomycetes > Micrococcales > Micrococcaceae > Arthrobacter > Arthrobacter sp. FW306-1B-G06A. The sequence continues at coordinate 28,657 of NZ_JBYSXB010000001.1, forward strand.
GCGGCGGCAACCATTTCGCGCGTGGGTCCGCCACCGCCGTCGCCGTAACCGAAGGGGACCAGCGAAATGGTGCCGCGGCCATGCTCCCGGTAGTTGCGCTGGGCATGGGCCAGTTCGCGGCCGTGGAGCTCGGAGTTGTAGGTGTCCACGGGCGGGAAGTGGGTGAAAAGCCGCGTGCCGTCGATGCCCTCCCAGTTGAAGGTGTGGTGCGGCATCTTGTTGACTTGGTTCCAGGAGATCTTCTGGGTCAGGAACCACCGGGAACCAGCGGACTTGACGATCTGGGGGAGGGCCCCGGAATATCCGAAGGAGTCAGGCAGCCAGGCCTCCTGGCAGTCGATGCCGAACTCCTGCAGGAAGAAGCTCTTGCCCTCCACGAATTGGCGGGCCATTGCCTCGCCACCGGGCATATTGGTGTCGGATTCCACCCACATGCCGCCAACCGGCACGAATTGCCCGGCCTTCACCTTCTCCCGGATCCGGATGAACAGCTCAGGATAGAACTCCTTCATCCATGCCAATTGCTGCGCCGAGGAGCAGGAGAAGACGAAATCGGGGTTCTCATCCATGAGGGCGACAACGTTGGAGAAGGTGCGGGCGCATTTGCGGATGGTTTCCCGGACCGGCCATAGCCAGGCCGAGTCAATATGGGCGTGGCCAGTGGCCAGAAGTTCGTGGGCCGAGGCGTAAGCGGGCCGGCTCAAGACCTCGGCGAGGGCTTCCCTGCCGGCGGCTGCGGTACCGGCAACATCGTCCGGGTCCATGATGTCCAGCATGCGCTCGAAGGCGCGGAGGATCTCATGCCGCCGCGGCAGTTCGAAGGGCAGTTCGTGCATCAGCCCGCTAAGGGTCCAGATGTCCTGGTGGAGCTCCCAGACCACCTCGTTGAGTTCGGCGATGGCTATGCGTCCGAGCCGGTAGCGGGGCTCGTCTCCGGAGGTGGACTTGTCCCCGAGCGGGGTTGCCGCGAAGGTCCAGCTTTGGCTGAGATCCGGATTGGCCGCGGCTTCCACGTAGAAGTCCACCGAGAGTCCGCCACCCAGAAGCTTCAGCGGGACATGCTGGTTGCGCGGAGAGATGGCCTTGATGATGGTGCCGTCCGGGCGCCAGGCAATGCCCTCGCACTGGAATCCGGGTGCGTCGATGCTGAACCCGAGATCGACGACGATCTCCACCGTGGTGCCATCGGCGACTCCCCACCCCTCCGGGACCTCGCCCCGAAGCCGCAGCCACTTGGTGCTCCAGGCCTTGCCCCACGCGGCACCGTGTTCCTGGGGCTCAAAGACCTGGCGGAGTGCTTCCGAGACCGGAACCGGCTCCCCCGGGGCATCCCAGCTGCTCAGTTCAAGAGGCAGCGCACGGCCATAGATGGCGGGAGCTATCCGCTCCCGGACAAAACGTTCGAGCCGCTTCTCAGTGATCCGGCGGTCGTCGTGCAATTGAAGTCCCCTTTGGCGGTGGGCTGGGTTGATTGCTTCCTTACCGTTATGAGCAGCCTAGTAGGCAGGTCACTGTCCGGAGGAACCAGATTCCATTCGATGGATAAAATCTACGTCTTTCCCGAACAATAGCCAAGTGATTGGCGGCTATCCCTGCAGGTCCCTATTCCCCACCGGCTCCCAGCCTTCGCAAGCTCAGGCCGGGGCCCTCGCCGGCGTGGGCCCCCCACCGGCTCCCGCCGGAACTCCGACCCGGTCGCTGCCCGCGTAGACGTTCAAGCTGGTCCCCCGGCTGAAGCCCACCAGCGTCAGGCCGGTCTCCTGTGCGAGCTCCACTGCGAGGCTGGAGGGTGCGCTGACGGCGGCCAGGACCGGGATCCCTGCGAGCGCCGCCTTCTGGACCAGCTCGAAGGATGCCCTCCCGGAGACCTGCAGGACGGTGCCGCGCAGGGGCAGCATTCCTTCGCGCAGCGCCCAGCCCACCACTTTGTCCACCGCATTGTGCCTCCCCACGTCTTCCCGCAGGCACAGCAGCTCGGCAGCACCGTCGTCGTGGATCCGGAAGAGTCCGGCGGCGTGTACTCCCCCGGTTTTGTCGAAGACCGCCTGTGCTTCACGGAGACGGTCAGGCAGAGCGGCCAGAACCTCCACCGGGACATTCAGGGGGTCGTCCTCGGGGCTGAAGTGTGAGGATTTACGCACTGCCTCGATGGAGTCGGTGCCGCAGATCCCGCACGAGCTGGAGGTGTAGACGTTGCGCCCGGTCTCCGGCAGGACGACGTCGGGACGCAACTGGGCTTCCACCACGTTGAAGGTCTGAACGCCGTTCTCGTCCTCGCCGGCACAGAAGCGCAGGGAAATGAGCTGGGCCGGGTCCCAAATAACACCCTCGGAGACCAGGAAGCCCGCCACGAGGTCGAAGTCGTCGCCAGGGGTCCGCATGGTCACCGAGAAGGACATGTGCCCCAAACGCACCTCGAGCGGTTCCTCGACGGCCAGGAAGTCCTCGCGGTAGCGGACCGGGTGCTCCAGGGCCTGGGCGGAGCCGTCCAGGACGAATTTGTGCACCTTGCGGCGCTGGGTCACCCGTCCCATCTCAGCTACCCACCTTCCCGGCGGGTTCCGCATGCCCGGCGGCTTCCCCGTGTCTGACGAACCGCACCGTCATGGCCTTGTAGCCGGGGGTATTGGATTCACGGGCAACGAGCTCCCGGTGGACCAGGGCGTTGGCCTCGGGGAAGTACGCGGCGGCGCAACCCTTGGCCGTTGGGTAGGCAACCAGCCGGAACTTGTCCGCCCGGCGCTCCGTTCCGCGGAAAGTGGAGATGACGTCCACCATGTCCCTGTCTTCGAAGCCGAGTTCGCCGAGATCGTCCTCGTGGACCAGGATCACGCGGCGGCCTTCGGAAATGCCCCGGTATCGGTCGTCGAGCCCGTAAAACGTGGTGTTGTACTGGTCATGGCTGCGGACTGTCTGCAGGATCAGGTGGCCGGCAGGGGCTTCGAGGTACTCCAGTGGGCTCACGGTGAATCGTGCCTTGCCGATGTCCGTGGCGAACGTGCGGGTGTCGCGTGGCGGGTTCGGCAGCACGAAGCCGTTCTTGGTCCGCACCCGCGCGTTGAAGTCCTCGAAGCCGGGGATCACCCTGGAGATGTGGTCGCGAATGACGTCGTAGTCTTCGGCCATGGCCCGCCAATCCACGGGGTGGTTGTCCCCGAGGACCGCCTGCGCCATGCGTGCGACGATGACGGGTTCGCTAAGCAAATGCTCCGAGATCGGAGTCAACCGGCCCTGCGTGGAGTGGATGACGGACATGGAGTCTTCAACGGAGAGGATCTGCCGTCCGCCCGGGTGTTTGTCGTCCGTGTCCGTGCGGCCCAGGGTGGGCAGGATCAGGGAGGTCTTGCCGTGTACAACATGGGCGCGGTTGGGCTTGGTGGAGATATGGACCGTCAGCCCGGCTTTCTTGAGCCCTTCCTCCAGTGCGACGGTGTCCGAACCTGCCGCGGCGAAGTTGCCGCCCATGGAAACGAAGACGTCCACCTCGCCCTTCTCCAAGGCGTGCTGGGTTTCCACGGAGTCGTATCCGTGGACCCGCGGTGTGGTGAATCCAAACTCTTTGTCCAAGGCTGCCAGGAAGCCTTCGGACGGTTTCTCCCAGATGCCCATCGTGCGGTCGCCCTGCACGTTGGAGTGGCCGCGCACGGGGCAGGCGCCGGCACCGCGTTTGCCGAAGTTTCCCTGCAAGAGCAGCAGGTTGATGATTTCCCGCAAGGTGTCCACGGAGTGGGGCTGCTGGGTGAGGCCCAGCGCCCAGCAAATGATGGTGCCCTTTGAGGCGGCGAGCATGCCGGCCACCTTGGTGATTTCGATGCGGCTCAGGCCCGTGGCGCGTTCCGTCTCTGCCCAGTCCAGTTTAGCCCGGGCTTCGGCGTAGGCCTCGAAACCGTCGGTCTGCGCCTCGATGAAGGCGCGATCAACCACGGTTCCCGGCTTCCGATTCTCCTCCTCCAACAGGAGATGGCCCAGCGCCTGGAACAAGGCAAGGTCGCCACCCACCTTGATCTGGAGGAATTCATCGGCGATGTCTGTGCCGCCGCCCACCACGCCGTTGAGCGACTGGGGGTCCTTGAAGTTCAGGAGCCCGGCTTCCGGCAATGGATTGACGGCTACGACCTTGCCGCCGTTGGTCTTGCAATCACGCAAGGCTGAGAGCATGCGCGGATGGTTCGTGCCGGGGTTCTGCCCCACAACGAACACCAACTGAGCTTCATGGATGTCTTCCAGGGAGACAGTGCCCTTGCCGATGCCGATGGTCGGGTTGAGGGCGCTTCCGGAAGACTCGTGGCACATGTTCGAACAATCGGGCAGGTTGTTCGTGCCCAGGCTGCGGGCGAAAAGCTGGTACATGAAGGCTGTCTCGTTGGCCGTGCGCCCCGAGGTGTAAAAAACGCAGCGGGCCGGCGTGGTGGCATTCACGTGCTCGCCGATCAGGGCGAAAGCATCCGTCCAGCTGATCGGCGAATAGTGCGTCTCGCCAGGGCGGATGACGACGGGCTCGGCAATGCGGCCTTGGCTGCCGAGCCAGTATTCGGTCTTGTCCCCAAGCTCGGCCAGGGAGTGCCGGGCCCAGAACTCCGCGTCGACCACGCGTGTGGTGCTCTCCTCGGCGATTGCCTTGGCCCCGTTTTCGCAGAACTCGGCGGGACTGCGTTTGCCCGTGATGGACTCCGGCCAGGCGCAGCCGGGACAATCGAAACCGTCCCGCTGGTTGACGCGGAGCATTGACTTGACGGTCCGGCTGACACCCGCTTGGGACCAGCCCCGTTCCAATGCCACAGTGACAGCTTTGACGCCCGCCGCGGAGCGCTTGGGTGGGTGGATCTGGAGGTCATCTTCATTGATGTCCTGCTCGGGAGCATGCCTGTTCATGTCCCCATCATTGCAAGGCCTGACTCTCTAATCCACCCGCGTCCATCCTGCACCTGAAACTCTCAGCCCGTCAGGGCGCTCCAGTCCACCGGACCGGACGAAACCTTCCGTGCTGGCTTGGCAGGAGTCTTCTTGGCCTTGTCCTCCGGTGGCTTCGGCCGGGGAAGCGGCGGCCCCCACGGCAATGGAAAAGCTGGCACTGCCTCTCCAAGTTGTACGCCGTGCGGCGGCACCACCATGATTCCGTCCGCACTGGCGAGGCCGCGCATCATCCCGGGCCCCGCGTGCTGGGCCGGCGACGCCAAGCCGTACACAAACCTGAAGGGAAGCAAGCGCGTGCGCCCGGGGTCGGCGTCGAGCATTGCACCGCAAGGAACCTCGCCCACCTCGGGCAGTGTTCCGTGACCCAGACCCGCGAGGAGCGGCGCGCCGATCGTGAAGAGGACCATCATGGCCGCGAGCGGATTGCCTGGGAGGCCCAGCACGAAGCGACCGTCCGGCAACTCGGCCAAAACGCCGGGATGTCCCGGACGCATCGCAATTCCATCAATCAGCAAGCGGCCACCCAGCTCCGCAATGGCCCGACGGAAGTGGTCCGTCCCCGAACGGCCGGTACCCCCGGTGGTGATGACGACGTCGGCGGGTGGCGCGTCCGGCGACAGCTCACCTTCCTCAAGGGCCGAGAGCCATTCGTCATAGGAGTCGCCCACCTTGATTTGCTCGCCGCGGATCCCGCCAAGGAGCTCGACGACGGCGCCAAGCTGGGGACCGAAAGTATCCCTCACGCGCCCGGGGGCCGGGACACCCGCGGTCACCACCTCGGCGCCGGTCAGCACCATTTTCACGAGGGGCTTGCCCAGGACGTCCAGTTCATCACGTCCGGCCAGGGCGGCCAGGGCGAGATGGGCCGGGTTCAGGACGACGCCTGATTTGATCAGCAGCTCGCCCGCCGCGGCTTCCTCTCCCGCGTCGCGGATGTGTTGCCCGTTGCGCGGTTCGCCGGGCTTCGCGTTCCCGCCGAGCGCGAGCAGTGGTAAGCCGTCTTCGTCCGTGGTCAGGACCCCGCTCTCCCTCCGCAGAACGGCCTTGGCCCCGGGCGGGATCAGGCCACCCGTGGCGATCGGGCTGGCTTGGTGCGGTGCCAGCCGATGGCCGGGTTCGGCGAGGATCCATGGACCGCTGCCGTTGACTGCCCAGCCATCCATCGCGGAGGACGCGTAGTGCGGCAGGTCCTGCAAGGCGTGGACATCCGAGGCCAGGGTCCTGCCGATGGCGTCCTTCAGGGCAACGGGTGCGGCGGGAATGGGCGTGGCGCTATCGAAGGCAAGTTGCCGCGCCTCGGCCCACAAGTGGTCGGCATGCGGGACATGCTCGGGGGCTTCCGTCATCCGGCGTCGGTTCCGGGGTTCGTATAGTCCTTCGCGAGCGTGCGTGCCAGGCCCAGGGCTGCATCCATCGACGCAGATTGAGTGGCTTGTCCCGAGCCCGAGGCAAGCCCGGCCGCAAAGCCCGCAATGAAGGTTGTCAAAGGAGCCGCCGGCCGGACCACCGAATGGGCTGCAACGCCCGCCAGGGACAGGATCTCGTTGATGTCGATCTCGACGTCGTCCAACTCATACGCTTGCAGCAGGCTCCTGCACCATTCCTCGAGCGTTTCTTCCTGGCTCTTCACGATCCGCCTCCACTGTCCGGTACAGCTGTTGTCACGGCAGGTCGCCGTCCACTCCAAGCGCCGCGGCGTCATCCCAGGTATCCACGTCATCGGTGGACCCTGCGGGGACAGGCACGGCCAGCAGATCAAGCCTAGCAAGCAGGCGGAAAACCGCAGCGTTGACCAGGCCACGTTCTTCTCCGGCAGCTTGCACTTCGCGCTGCAAAGCAGATACGCGGTAGATCCCGAGCAGCGGCTGCTTCCTACCGTCGCCGGATACGGACATGGCCCCGTCCGTGTCCTGGTGGCCTGCAACTTCCCGGAGCAGGACCGGAACCGCGGCGGCGGCCAGGGGCATATCGCAGGCCAGGACGAGAACCCAGGGCGCGTGCTTCGTGGACGGCTCCTCGCCGTTTTGCGTTTCGCCTCCGTGCCCCAGGGCGAGGAGTCCGGCGGCGATCGCGGCTGCGGGTCCGGCGAAGGGCGGCTCCTCCCGCGCGGTCAATGTGCCGTCCGGCAGAGTGCCGGGATCCGGGCCGACGACGACGACGCTTCCCGCACCGCGTGCGGCCGCCACGGCGCGCTCAAGGAGTGTGGCGCCGTCGTATCTCAACTGGGCTTTGGGCACGCCGCCGAGGCGGGAGGACTTGCCACCCGCCAATATCACCGCATCAAAGTCCACCCGCCCAGATTACCCGGGAAGCGGGCTCAATTCCGGTTCAGGCCGCCGACTCGGGCAGGAGGAAGGGATCCCATGCGGGCGCAGGTTTCTCAAGCTCCTTGATTTGCCAGATAGTCCCGGTGGGCGCCGCCGGAGTGAACCTCAGTTTCCAGCCCATCTCGGCTGGGGTGTGGTCACTCTTGGCGTTGTTGCAGCGCAAGCACGCTGCCACCAGGTTTTCCCAGGAATCCGCGCCGCCCCTGGATTTGGGGTGGACGTGGTCAATGGTGTGCGCTGCTTTCCCGCAGTAGGCGCAACGGTGACCGTCACGGCGCAAGACGCCGCGGCGTGTGACCGCCGTGATGGTGTTGTACCTTGGCCGGATGTAGCGATTGAGCAGAATCACGGAAGGACGTCCGAGAATCTCTTGTGGCCCGACGACAGGCTCGTCGCCTTCGGCCACTACGCTCGCTTTTCCGGTGAGCACAAGGACCAGCGCCCGGCGGAAGGTTACTACCGCCAGCGGTTCATATCCAGCATTCAGAACGAGTGTGCGCATGCACGTACCTCTTCACGGCCGCACCCGTCAGGGGCGCGAGGGCCGGCTGCCCTCTGCATGTACGGGCTGTGGATCGACAACCTAAGAGTAAACACCAGAAGGCCAGATCAACGAATCCATGCGGGGGTTCCAGCGCAGTGTCGGTCAAAGTTCATGTGCCGGACACGTAAGCGCACGCTCGTTAAAACAGGACATCCCCACCGGCGGACCAGCGGGGATGTTCCAGTGAAGCTATGTAACCGGGGCTATTTAGCCACCAACGCGGATGAAGACCGGGCCGGAGCCGACATTGACGCTGTAAAGGGCGGTGGTGCCACCGTTCCAGCCGCCGTGGACTGCCATGCCGTTGCCGACGTAAACAGCGATGTGGGCCATGCCCATGCCACCGTTCTGGTAGTAGACCAGGTCTCCCGGCTGCGCTTCAGCAGCGCTGACCGTACGGCCAAGGGAGAGGTAGTCTGCCGGCCAGCCGTGGAAGTTGATGCCAACAGCGGCCAGGGAGTTCGAGGCCAGGGCAGTGCAGTCCTGGGCAACGCCAAGCTGAGCGTAAGCTGCGGCAGCAATCGCTGCGCCCTTGCCGCTGGCAACCTTCGTGGCGGGCGAAACAGCAGCGGTCACAGAAAGCGTCGAGGAGCCGGTAGCGGCACCCGTGGCAGCCTGCGAAGCCGGAGCGGCTTCCTGGGTGGCAACCGGAGCTGCGACAACCGGAGCAGCTTCGGTGGAAACCACCGGGCGTTCGTACTTGATGGCGACGGAGGAGTCGGCCGAAATGCTGGCTTGGGCGATGGACTGGACTTCCAGGGCGGAGGTCGAAGTGGACTCGCGGGGAACGTTGGTTTCTGCAGCGTTGGCTGCGATACCGCTAGTGAGCACCAGACCGGAAGCAGCTGCGATAACGGCTGCCTGACGGCCTACGCCACCGGCGTTGCTGCCGACAGTCTTAGCGATAACGGCAAGCGAGTTGGTCTTGGTGACCGCGGCACGGTGGCGCGCAACAGTAGAGCGTGAAGACACGTTAAGAGGCCTCTCCCTATGCCCGCGAGGTAAGCTGTCGGATTCGGATGGGAGTCATCCGGCCACACTCCTCCCTCTCGGAAGTCGTGCGACTTAACCCCAAGGCCATCGGTGAAGATGACCAAAAGTGGGTCCCCCGCCTCTGCCAGACGATGTTTTGCGAACGGAACCTCGGGCAGTGGCAGAGCTAGGCAATCCACCCGAGTGCATCAACTCTCTAAAAGTTGATGCGAGTTAGACGGTACATGAGTTTTGGCTGAATGTCACATTCAGGTCACGGAGCGTGACAAGCATGCGAGAGACTTCCATCGGATTGGCTACAGCCAGCCCAGGGGGTCAACGACGTCGCCGTTGACCATGACTTCAAAGTGGAGGTGGCAGCCCGTGGAGGCGCCCGTAGTGCCGCTCAATGCGATGACATCGCCTCGGCCAACCGTTTGGCCCACCTGGACGTTGAACGACGACAAATGGTTGTACGTGGTTTCCAGGCCGTTGCCATGGTCCACCACAATGCGGTTTCCGCCGCCATACGGATGCCAGCCGGCGAAGGTGACCTTGCCGGCCGCGGCAGCATGGACCTGGGTGCCGCACTGGGCCACGAAGTCCTGGCCGCGGTGGAACTCCCCCAAACCGCCCGTGATGGGATTCACGCGGTAGCCGAAAGGCGAGGCCGTGGTCAGGGTGTCCAGGGGCGCCCCCAGGGTGCCCTTGGAGGACGAGGTCTTGATGGTGCCGACGGACTGTGCGCTCAAGAGCTGCTTGAGCTTGCTGTCCGGATCCGCCGTGGTTGACACTGCGGCACGGCTGAAGTCGATCGTGGCGCTTGCCGCGGCCGGAATCTCGGGCTGGGTGCCCACAGCCGAGGCGGCCTGGCTTGAATCCGCCGTGGCCGTCATGGCGCCGGTGCCCGGCATGGCGACTGTCAGGATGAGGCCCGTCGTGGCGAGGGCCACTCCGGCCTTCTGTCCCGCTCCGCTCGCGGCGGCGAATTCGGCCATCTGTCGCAAAGGACCCTTGCGGCGGCGAAGTTCGCGATGGGGATCGCGCGGCCGCTCGTGCTCGACGGCGCTTGTGCTCCGCAGCTCAGCAGTAGGACCGGACGCGCGCCTGCGGCCCCTGGTGTTCTGCGTGGTCAAGGTTTTCCTCTCTGGCAAGCCTGCGAAGTTAGCTGTCGGATTCGGGCCAGAGAGATCGTGGACCCGGTCCGCGCGAAGGGCACGAAACGCAAGGTACCCGGAGGGGCCTTGCGTTGTTTGCACTTCCGCTACGGACTTCACCCCAAGGCCGTCTTTCGACAGCCGATGGTGGTTCCTCCGTTTCTGCCAGTGAATGGACTAATCCACCTGATCCGCTGGCAGAACTCGGCTTCGGATCAGGTAACGCTTTGGTATCGGCGCCAGTATTTAACTATAGGGGATTAAGCCCCACGGTAATAATTTCGTTATCTTTGCGGGCGACCCCGCCGGGCCGGCTAGGCGACCGTGACAAACACGTGCGAGGCGACCTCAGGCGGCAGCTCCAGCGCGCCCTCGATATTGGGCACGCGAACGGAGATGTACTCCCCTACGCGCTCCAGGGACACCCTGGCGCCCGGGCGGATTCCGCCCTCGTCCAACTGGACCAGAAGTTCCGGTTCCACCTGGATCGGTTCAGCCAGCCGGCTGACGGTGACCCGGTTTTCAGGTGAATATTCGTTCATCGCGTCAAGAAGGTTGACCACGCCATCCGTAAAGGCGTGGGACGCGGCTCCACCCAGCGCTTCGAGTCCGGGAATGGGGTTGCCATAGGGCGATTCAGTGGGGTGGTCCAGCAACTCATAGAGCCGCCGTTCCACGCGCTCACTCATGACATGCTCCCAACGGCACGCTTCATCGTGCACGTAGGCCCAGTCCAGTCCAATGACATCTGCCAGGAGCCGTTCGGCGAGCCTGTGCTTGCGCATGACCTCGGTGGCGCGTTTCCGGCCCGTTTCAGTCAGCTCAAGGTGCCGGTCGTTGGACACAATCACCAGGCCGTCGCGCTCCATCCGCCCGATCGTCTGGGAAACGGTGGGGCCGGAGTGCCGCAAGCGCTCGGCGATGCGGGCGCGAAGAGCCACGATGTTCTCTTCTTCAAGCTCCAAAATGGTCCGAAGATACATCTCAGTGGTATCGATCAGATCCGTCATCCAGCTCAGCTCCTCGAGCGCAGTATCTTGCGTATTTTCGCCAGCTCCAAGCTTAGCTTATTTGGAATTACTCCGGATAATTCCGGCGCTTGTCCACCGTCCGGTCCGCCGTCCTCTCCTGAGCTGGCCGAACAATGGTTTCCACGTGGCGGACTATGACACCTTCGGTTCTGCCCCCGCCTGCGGTGTCAGGCAGAATTGGGGAGTCGAAGGGGCAGCTTGCCACCTGCCACGACCCATCTAGGCCGCTACTTCACCATTGGAGCATCCCGTGAGCGACAACAGCATCACCATCCCCGCCGATTTGCTGCCCAAGGACGGCCGCTTCGGCGCCGGGCCCTCCAAGGTCCGCCCGGAGCAGATCGAGGCCCTCTCCGCCGCCTCGACAACGATCCTCGGCACCTCCCACCGCCAAGCACCCGTCAAGAACCTGGTGGGCTCCGTCCGCGAGGGACTTAGCCAGTTCTTCCGTGCGCCCGAGGGCTACGAGGTGATTCTCGGCGTTGGAGGCTCCACCGCGTTCTGGGACGTCGCCAGCTTCGGCCTGGTCGAGAAGAAGGCCCAGCACCTCTCCTTCGGTGAGTTCGGTTCCAAGTTCGCTTCGGCGACCAACAAGGCACCGTTCCTTGAAGCTTCCTCCATCATCACGTCCGAGCCTGGTACCCGGCCGGTTTCCCAGGCCGAAGCAGGCGTGGACGTGTACGCGTGGCCACAGAACGAAACCTCGACGGGTGTCGCCGCTCCGGTCAAGCGCGTCCAAGACGCCGGCGAGGGTTCACTTGTCCTGGTGGATGCGACGTCCGCAGCCGGCGGCCTGGATGTTGATGTTGCCGAAGCCGACGTCTACTACTTCGCCCCGCAAAAGAACTTTGCGTCCGACGGAGGCCTGTGGCTGGGACTCTTCTCCCCCGCCGCCCTGGAGCGCGCGGCCCGTATCAAGGCAAGCGGCCGCTGGATCCCAGATTTCCTGGACCTGCAGACGGCTATCGACAACTCGAAGCTCAACCAGACCTACAACACGCCGTCCCTGTCCACCTTGGTGACATTGGATGCCCAGGTCCAGTGGCTCAACAAGAACGGTGGCCTGGATTTCGCTTCCGGACGCACCGCGGACTCCGCAAGCCGTATCTACAGCTGGGCAGAGGCTTCCGAGTACGCCACCCCGTTCGTGGCAAAGGCCGAGGACCGCTCCAACGTCATTGCCACGATCGATTTCGATGACTCGATCGACGCCGCGGCCATCGCCAAGGTGCTCCGCGCCAACGGGATCGTGGACACGGAGCCCTACCGCAAGCTGGGCCGCAACCAGCTGCGCATCGCTACCTTCGTTGCCATCGAGCCGGACGACGTCTCCGCATTGCTCGCCAGCATCGACTTCGTGGTGGGCGAACTGAAGAAGTAAGGGCCTGCCGCATTCCCGCGGTCAGGGCTGGTCAGCGTCGTCCGGGTGGGGATCCCGGGCGGCGCTGTCCCTTTTAACGGCGTCCCTATTAGCTGGACCCGCGCTTTGGGACTCAATCCGGAAGAACCGCATCCCGCCGGCGCTGCGGTCGAAGCGGAGCCGCAGCTGGCGCGCGCGGATGATCCACACGATGCCGACGACGGCGGTGCTGGCGCCCGCGGCAGCGGCCACTCCCACTGCCCACCGGGGTCCGGCGACGTTGGACACCCAGCCGACGAACGGTGCACCGATGGGCGTTCCACCCATGAAAATGGCCATGTAGAGTGCCATGACCCTGCCGCGCATGACGGGTTCCGTGGTGGACTGCACGTAGCCGTTGGCGCTCGTGATCATGGTCAGGGCAAACAGTCCGCAGGGAATCAATGCCAAGGCGAACATGGTGTAGTTCGGCGCCAGGGCGGCCAGTCCGCTCGCGAGGCCGAACCCGCCCGCCGCCGCGAAGATGAGCCGCATGCGTGGCCTCCCTCGCCGGGCGGAAAGCAATGCTCCTGCGACGGAGCCGATCGCCATGACCGAGTTGAGCAGCCCGAATGCCCCCGCGTCCATGCCGAACTCCGTGCCGACCATGGCCGCGATGAAGAGGACGAAGTTCAGTCCGAACGTGCCCATGATGAAGATCGCGACGAGGACAACCACAATGTCCGGGCGGTTGCGGACGTAGCGAAGCCCTTCACGGATGCGTCCCTTGCCTGCGGCGGCCCGGGGTTGGACGCGCAAGGAGGAAAGCGGAATGGCCCGGATCGCGCCAAGCATCGCGAGGAAGGTCAGGGTATTGATCATGAATACCCAGCCCGGCCCCACGGCCACCGTCAACACGCCGGCCACCGCGGGACCGATCATGCGGGCGACGTTGAAGGATGCGCTGTTCAACGCGACAGCGTTGGAAAGATAGTCGTCCTTGACCAGCTCGGACACGAACGTCTGGCGGACGGGGGCGTCAAGTGCCGAGACGACGCCAAGCAAGAGCGCGAACACGTAGACATGCCACAACTGGGCCGCACCGCTTAGGACCAGGAGTCCCAAGCCCGTGCTCAGGACCGCCATGGCCGATTGCGTCATGACGAGGAGCCTGCGCCGGCTGTAGCGGTCGGCAAGCAGTCCGGCCCACGGCGCCAGGAAAAGCTGCGGACCCAGTTGGAGGGCCAAGGTCACGCCCATCGCCCCGGCATCGTGGTTGCTCAGATGGGCGAAGACCAGCCAGTCCTGGGCAGTCCGTTGCATCCACGTGCCGATATTGGAAACGAGCGCACCGATGAACCAAATGCGGTAGTTAAGGACACCGAGCGATTTGAAGGTGGACATCAGTTGCCACCTTCACGAAATTCACTCGCCGGGTCCGCCAAGGGCTAGTCAGCCTCGATGTCGTCGGCGTCGTCGCTCTCTTGTTCGTCACCCGGGGCGGCGACGTCCTCACGGGAAGGGTCGCCGTCGTCGTCCGCGTCAACGGGGACGCCGGCTTCCTCCGCCTCCTCGGCCGCGGTAGCCTCGTCCTCCGGACGGACGCGCTTTGCCCAAGGCACCCATTCAGGAGCGAGGATGGAGTCCTCGGACGGCAGCAAGCCAAGCTCGCTGACGGTGACCACTTTGGAGCGCGAGTTGCGGGTCACGACGGCGTACCACTGCCATCCGCCGTACCCGGCCAGCCGCGATTCGAACAGGTGCGTGACGACGCGTTCGCCTTCCGAGCGCGCGGCAATATGCGGCCCGATTTCTGCCGGCTTGGCAATGGTCTCCACCGCATTGCGGGCGACGTCGACGGCGGCCGCAAGGAAAGCGTCCGGCTTGCCGACGCGCCACACAGGAATGCCGGTGCGGGGTTTCGCCGTTGATGTCATGGCAGGTTTAGGCTTCCAGCTCGTCGGCAACCTTGCGCAGGGCTGCTGCGATGGCTTTGCCCTTGGCGCCTTCAGGGTACTTGCCGGCGGACAACGTGCCGGAGAGGTTGTCCAGTACAGATACGAGATCCTGGACTACCGGAGCGAGCTCGCGGGCGTTCATGCGCTTGGCCTTGGCGATGGAAGGCAACTTGTCCAGGACCCGGAGGCCCAGCGCCTGGGCGCCCCGGCGACCGTCGGCGACGCCGAACTCAACCCGGGTTCCTGCCTTGAGATCCGCTACGCCTTCGGGCAGTGCGGATTTGGGCAGAAACACTTCCTGGCCGTCCTCTGCTGCGAGGAATCCGAAGCCTTTTTCCTTGTCATACCACTTGACCTTGCCGGTGGGCACGTAATCAACCTTCTTCGTTCTTACTTGCGAGACACAGCCGGCACGCCACCGCATCCGCAGGAGACTGCGGGAATAGGGGTGACTGCCTGGACCATGTTGGTCTATTGCTTCAAGGTTATCCTGCCCGGCCACCGATTCGCGCTTTGAGACCCCCGCAGGCAGGTCCCGCCGCCTTTTGCCCGCGGCCAGGCTGCACCCTTGCCTGGAACAGGGGATGCCGCCCGGGACTGTTAGCGTTGCTTCCATGATTCCCCACGACTTCCGCCGCCCGCTCACGATCGTTGCCGCCGTCGTCGCAGTCCTGTCCCTGGCTTCCGTAGCCGCCGTCATGGGGATCGCTTTCGCCAACGGAGTGGCACCGGTGTGGGTCACGTCCACCGCTCTCTACGGGCTGCCGCTCGCCTTTATTTTGATGGCCGCGCTGGTGGTGGACGCTGTGTGGGCGCGGCGTCGGCAATGAGCAGCCGGAAAGCCCGACGGCGGACCCGGCTGGCTGTAACGTTGAATTGATGTCCCTTATTCGCGCGCTCAGCAAGGAACTGGAAGCGCGCAGCGATGATTCGCTGCGGGCCCTGTTTGCCGCGCGGCCGGACCTCATCTCCCCGGTGGTCCCGGACTTCGCTGCGCTCGCGGCGCGGGCAAGCGCCCGCGTCAGCGTGCAGCGCGCCTTGGAACGGCTCAACAAACCGGAGATGCAGGTACTGGAGACACTCCACCTATGCACCAACACGGACACGGGCCACAGCGTCTCGGCGGCGGGACTCAAGAAGTGCATCAATGGCGCCACCCTTGCCGCGCTCGAGCCGATCCTGAACAAGCTCCAGGAACTCGCCCTCATCCACCGGGCCGATCCGCCGGCCACGGTCCACAATCCGGGGCGGCAGCGGTTCTACTTGCCGGTGGGCAGCCTCAAGGACGTCATCGGCATCTATCCAGCCGGTTTGGGCCGCAGCTACACCGAGTTGGTTCGGCTGCAACCGGCCTTCGCCCAGCGCGTGGTGCATCTCGTTGCCGAACTCCACCAGAGCGGCGCCGATATCCTGGCCGCCACGACGCCCATGGATGCTGCGTTGGCGCTGCAACGTTGGACCTCGACGCCGGAGAACCTTCAGCACATCCTGTCCGAGGCACCCGTACGGACGCGTCCCCTTTTGAACAAGTTCGGCAGTTGGGCCATGGGGGCCGTTCCCCAGGCCCAGCGCAAGGCTTCCGTGCTCCATGAAGGCCGCGACGTCGGTCCCGTGGACTGGCTCCTGGCCCGCGGTCTGCTTGTCCCCTTGGACGCCGGCCACGTTGAGCTCCCGCACAGCGTGGGCCTGTCCCTGCGCGGCGGCGCAATCGTGGACCACTTCACCTTGAAGCCTCCCGTTCCTGAACTGGGCCAGACGAGTGCCGCGTTGCGCCGGAACGCCGCCATGGGTGCCATCGCAGAAGCGCTCCGGTTGGTGGGTGAACTCCTCTACGCGGTCCGCGAGCAGCCCGTGGTCACCCTGCGCAGCGGAGGGGTGGGCGTGCGCGAGCTCAAACGCCTTGCCGACAGCCTCCGCCTGGGCTTGTCCGAGACCGCCCTGATCCTCGAGCTCAGCGCGTTGTCCGGATTGCTGCGGCTCGATGTGGACAGTTCCACCTGGGTGCAGCCGCCATCGCTGGAATGGCTCACGCTCCCCCGCCAGGAACAGTGGCTCTGGCTGGTCAACGCCTGGCTCGCGAGCGAGCGCGCACCCTCCCTTGTGGGCCAAACCCTTCCCGGGCCCGCCACCACGGCACCGCGATCCGGCTCTCCGGCAACCCCCATCAATGCCCTGTCCGCAGAGGCCCAACGCCCTGACGCTCCGCTGGTCCGCAAGCGGATCCTGGAGATCCTCGAAGAGCTCACCCTCGAGGTGGAAGCACCGGACGGCAAAGCTCCAGTGCTGAACGCCGAGGCCGTCATGGAACGCGCGGAATGGTCCCAGCCGCGGATGTCGCGGCGGTTCAGCTCCCTTGTCCGCGGGATCCTGCACGAAGCCGAACTCCTGGGGCTCATGGGCTCCGGCGCCCTGACCCAGCTTGGTTCGGCGATCGCCACCGAACAGCCCGAGTTGGCCCTCAGCATCCTCGGCGAACATCTGCCCGCCGCCGTCAACCACGTCCTGCTCCAAGCGGACCTGACCGCCGTCGCGCCGGGGTACCTGGCACCTGAACTGAGCGAAAAACTGCTCTTGATCGCCGACGCCGAAGGCCAGGGCCCGGCCACGATCTTCCGCTTCTCCGGAGATTCGATCCGGCGCGCGCTGGACGCCGGCCAGGACGCCGAAACCATCCTCGCGTTCCTGCGCACCCACTCTGCCACTGACGTTCCGCAGCCGCTCCGCTACTTGATCAAGGACATTGCCTCGAGGCACGGCCGGCTGCGGGTCGCGAGCAGCCCCAGTTTCATCCAAAGTGACGACGAGGCCGCCATCGCCGAGCTCGTCCGCGAGCCCGGGGCCGCAAGCCTGGGGCTTGTCCGGATCGCCCCCACGGTACTGACCTCCAGCGCGAGCCCCCGGGAGACCGTGAGGGTGCTGCGCGAGCTGGGACTCTCGCCTGCCGTGCAGGAGGCGGAGACCGCCGTCGTGCGCTATAAGAGGACGGCGTCGGTGGCCGCTGGCGCCCGTCCCGTGTATACGGCGCCCCGCACCGCACCACCGGACGACGACGTCGACGCCCAGCTCGCGGTGTTGAGGCACCATCGGGCGGTCCACGGCGAGGTGACCGGCGAGGCGGCGACGCAACTGGGCCTCGAAACCCTGCAGAGGGCCATCCGGCTGAAGCAAGCGGTCACCATGAACGTGGTTGACGGCTTGGGGAATTCCAACACCGAAACCGTTGTTCCGGTATCGGTGTCCGGAGGGCGCGTCCGGGTGTTCGACGCCGCCAGGGACACCGAAAGGGTCTTGTCCATCCATCGCATCATCGATGTGGAACCTGCGGGCGAGCCGCACAAGTGAGGAAGCAATAGTGAGCGACGGTCCGCTGATCGTACAGAGCGACAAAACCATCCTGCTGGAAGTCGACCACGAGCTCGCCACCGAGGCACGGCATGCGATCGCGGCGTTCGCCGAGCTTGAGCGCGCCCCCGAACACGTCCACAGCTACCGGCTCACCCCTTTGGGCCTGTGGAATGCGCGCGCGGCGGGACTGGACGCCGAAAAAGTCCTCGACACTCTCCTGCGCTATTCCCGTTTCCCGGTGCCGCACTCTTTGCTGATCGACATCGAAGAGACCATGTCCCGCTACGGCCGCTTGCGCCTGGAAAAGGACCCGCAACACGGATTGGTCATGCGGACCACCGACTACCCCGTACTCGAGGAAGTCAGCCGGGCCAAGAAAATCGCGCCGTTGCTGGGGCCCAGGATCGACGGCGAAACCGTCGTGGTGCATTCCTCCCAGCGGGGACAGCTCAAGCAATTGCTGCTCAAGCTCGGATGGCCGGCCGAGGACCTCGCAGGCTACGTGGACGGCACGCCGCACCTGATCGCCTTGAACGAGGACGGTTGGCACCTGCGGCCGTACCAGAAGCTTGCCACGGAGAACTTCTGGGCGGGCGGCAGCGGCGTCGTCGTGCTGCCCTGTGGCGCGGGCAAGACCTTGGTGGGGGCCGCAGCCATGGCTACGAGCTCCACCACCACGCTGATCCTGGTGACCAACACGGTCGCGGCCCGGCAATGGAAGGACGAACTCCTCAAGCGGACGTCGCTGACGGAGGAGGAGATCGGCGAGTATTCGGGCGCGGTCAAGGAAGTCCGGCCCGTCACGATCGCGACCTACCAGGTCCTGACCACCAAGCGCGGAGGCCTTTACCCGCACCTGGAACTCGTGGACGGGCACGATTGGGGACTCATCATCTACGACGAGGTCCATCTCCTCCCGGCTCCGATCTTCCGGATGACCGCGGACCTGCAGGCCCGGCGGCGCCTGGGACTCACGGCGACGCTTGTGCGTGAGGATGGCCGCGAGGGCGAGGTCTTCAGCTTGATCGGTCCCAAACGCTACGACGCACCGTGGAAGGACATCGAAGCCCAGGGCTACATCGCGCCGGCGGACTGCGTGGAGGTCCGGGTAGACCTGCCTAGGGACGAGCGCGTGGCCTACGCGATGGCTGAGGATGCGGACAAGTACCGGCTCTGCGCGACGTCCGAGACCAAGACCCACTTGGTGGAGCAGCTCGTTGCCCTGCACCAAGGCGAGCCGCTGCTGGTGATCGGCCAGTACATCGACCAGTTGGATGAGATCGGCGAGCGCCTGGACGCTCCCGTGATCAAGGGCGATACGACAGTCAAGGTGCGGCAGAAGCTCTTCGACGCCTTCCGGGCCGGTGACATCAAGACCCTCGTGGTATCCAAGGTGGCCAACTTCTCGATCGACCTACCCGAGGCATCCGTGGCGATCCAAGTGTCGGGGTCTTTCGGTTCCCGCCAGGAGGAAGCTCAACGCTTGGGGCGCCTGCTTCGGCCCAAGCAGGACGGCCGCGCGGCACGCTTCTACTCCTTGGTGGCCCGGGACACCCTCGACCAGGATTTTGCGGCCAAACGGCAGCGCTTCCTCGCCGAACAGGGCTACGCCTACCGGATCATGGACGCCAAGGACGTACCCGCCGGGTAAGGCGCGTCATTTTTTCTGGCTAGGCAACCAGCTGTTGTGCGTGTTCCTGGGGCTGCGCTCCTTGCCGCACGACGACGTCGACCACAGCCCAGGACTCCTCGTCCTTGAGCTGCGCATCCGCGAAGCGTTCGGCGGCGCGGCGGTCGCTGAAGTCCTCGTGCTCGATGCGTCCGGAGAGCGTGTCCAGGTAGCTGACATGGAATTCGACGTCTTGAATTTCAACGCGTGATTCTTGTTTGTTTTCCATGGCTCAAGTGTGAATCCGGGGTCCGACAATTTAGGACTGTGCCCGCGGCGTGTTGGCTTTTGGCCGGATTGCCGAGGCCTGCGCAGCACCATTCAGGCCCTGCGCAGCACTTCCGCGGCGGTGCTCCGGACCGCCTCGGTCACAGCGTCCAATATGCGCGACGGTGTCCGCCACCTTTGCCAGTACAGAGGCACGTCCAATGGCCGCTCAGGCGCGAGTTCCACCAGGGATCCATCGGCTATGTCCCGGCCGCATTGCGGTTCAGGCAGCAATCCCCACCCGAGCCCCAAACGAATGGCCTCGGCAAACTCCTGGCTGGACGGAACAAAGTGGCGCGGGCCTGCAGGCTCCATCCCACGAGCCGCACCGCCCAGGAGTTCCAGGAAGCGGTGCTGGTACTCGTCCTTGCGGTCGAAGTCGACGGCGGGAGCAGCGCAGAGCGAGGCGACATCGACGCCGTCGGGAAGCCACCGTGCCCTGAAGCCCGGAGTGGTGACGGCACGGTATCGCATGCTCCCGAGCGGCTCCACCCGGCATCCCTGCACCGGCTCAGGAGTCGCGGTCACTGCGGCCATGACAGTTCCGGCGCGCAGCATGGACGTGGAATACTGCTCGTCGTCGCGGTGAAGATCGAAGACAGCGTTCAGCTCCGCGGGAACCCTTGTCAGGGCCTTGAGGAACCAGACGGACAAGGAATCCGCGTTGACCACGATCGGAACCGAGACCATCGGGGATTCGCCGGGCAGGCCCAGTTCAAGTTCGGCGTCGGCCTCCAACTGGGCGAGCTGCCGCGCCAATCTGAGCACCACATGTCCCGACTCCGTGGCCTGGACGGGATTGCTGCGCTGCAGCAATACCCTTCCGGACGCTTGTTCAAGCGCCTTGAGACGCTGGGAGACCGCCGACGGCGTGATGTTCAGTGACCGGGCGGCGGCGTCGAGCGTGCCTTCCGTGAGCACGGCGGCGAAGGTGTGCAACTGTTCGGAGGAGAATCTGGCCATAAGATGATCTTACGATGCCTAAGAATAATTAGCTGGACTAATGACGAAGGTGGAACTTAGCCTCGAAGAATGAACTCCCCCGACGTCTTCCACGCCGCCGGCTTGGGCCTCGGCACAGGCCTGGCCCTCATTGTCGCGATTGGCGCCCAAAATGCCTTCGTCCTCCGGCAGGGCATCCGCGGCGAGCATATCGGTGCGGTCGTTGCCGTGTGCGCCATCTCGGACGCCGTGCTCATCGCGGCCGGGGTACTCGGCACAGGCGCCCTGCTCGCCGCGGCGCCTGCCGCCGTCGTCGTTCTCCGCTATGTCGGTGCGGCATTCCTGGTGACATACGGCGTGATGGCGGCACGGCGCATCCTAAGGCCGCAAGCGCTCGTCTCCGCGGAACCTGGACCGTCGGGGGCCGGCCGAAGCGGACTGGCGTCAGCACTGGCGACTGTCATGGCGCTGACATGGCTCAACCCCCACGTCTACCTGGACACCGTATTGCTCCTGGGATCCGTGGCGAACGCGCAAGGACCCGGGCTGCAGTGGTGGTTCGGCGCCGGAGCCATGCTGGGCAGTATCCTATGGTTCTGTTCCCTCGGCTTCGGCGCGAAACTGCTGCGCGGATTCTTTGCGCGACCGGCGTCCTGGCGAATCCTTGACGGCGGAATTGCTGTCACCATGGTGGGACTCGGCGTCGGGCTGGCTCTCGGCAGTTAGCCCGGGCCCACAACCACGACACCCCGATAATTCTCACAACAAGCGTCCAGTCAACTCCCAGAAACTGGGAGCATCATGAATGGTATGAAAAAGAACGGCCCCGAAGCCAAGCTCCTCGTCGTCGACGACGAACCCAACATCCGTGAGCTGCTCTCCACCTCGCTGCGCTTTGCTGGCTTTGAGGTCGTTGCGGCGTCGAACGGCCGCGAAGCGCTCGCTGCCGCCGATCTTCACGCCCCGGACCTCGCGGTCCTGGATGTCATGCTCCCCGACATGGACGGGTTCACTGTCACCCGCCGCCTTCGCGCCGCCGGTAAGCACTTCCCTGTCCTGTTCCTGACTGCCAAGGACGACACGGAGGACAAGGTCACGGGCCTGACCGTGGGCGGCGACGACTACGTCACCAAGCCTTTCAGCCTGGATGAAGTGGTGGCGCGGATCCGCGCCGTGCTTCGCCGCACGCAGCCGATGGAAGACGACGACGCCGTCATCCGCGTGGATGACCTGGAGCTCGACGACGACGCGCACGAGGTCCGCCGCGGCGGCACCATCATCGAGCTGTCGCCCACCGAGTTCAAGCTGCTCCGCTACCTCATGCTGAACCCCAACCGGGTGCTTTCCAAGGCGCAGATCCTGGACCACGTCTGGGAATACGACTTCAACGGCGACGCCTCGATCGTGGAGTCCTACATTTCCTACCTCCGGCGCAAGGTGGACATTGATCCGGATGCCACTGCCTTGATCCAGACCAAGCGCGGCGTCGGTTACGTATTGCGGACGGCCGAGAAGCGCTGACTTTGTTCAACCGTTGGAAGTCGGCCTCCCTCAGGTCGCAGCTGGTCGCCATCATCATGGGGCTGCTGCTCCTTGCCTTGGCCGCCACTGGCGCCGGGACGCTGACGCTCGTCAAGAGCTACCTCCAAGGGCAAGTGGATGACAAACTCAGGGCTGCCGTCCAGATCGCCCAGCAGCAGCAGTCCTTTGCCAACCTGTCTGAGGCGAGCCCCGCCGTGCCCACGGACTATTCCCTGACGCTCTACGTCCAGGGCCAGCCGCCCTATCCGTTCGGCGGAAGCAAGACGGATCGGCCGAGCATCGCCAACATCACCCCGGGTGAGGCCAAGAACCGCAATTACGCACCCTTCCAGGTGAACGGCACCGCTGGCGGCGATTGGCGTGTGGTGGCGGTCAACGTAGTGGACAACCGGACCGGGCAGAACGCGGTGGTGATCGTAGGCCTGCCGCTGTCCCCCGTGGACCGAGTCATGGAACACGCCACGCTCGTGGTGGTCGGCGTCGGACTCTTGACCCTGGTGCTCGCGTTCTTCATCGCGACATGGACCGTTGCACGTTCCTTCCGCCCCCTCGCCCGCGTTGAGAAGACGGCGGCCGCAATCGCTGCCGGTGATCTCTCGCGTCGCGTGGATATCGAGAATCCGGTCACCGAGGTCGGCCGCCTGGGCGCCTCCCTCAACGCCATGCTCGCGCACATTGAATCGTCCTTTGCGGCGCGTGCCGCCTCCGAGGCAAGGATGCGGCGATTCGCCGCCGACGCCTCCCACGAGCTGCGCACGCCTTTGGTCACCATCCGCGGCTTCTCCGAGCTTTACCGCCACGGCGCCCTTGCCACGCCGGAAGACGTGGGTACCGCCATGGGCAGGATCGAGAGCGAAGCCAAGCGCATGGGATCCATGGTGGAAGACCTGCTGCTGCTGGCCCGCCTGGACGAACAACGGCCTTTGCAGCTCAAGCCGGTGGATCTGCACCTGCTGGCGAATGACGCCGTCGTAGACTCACTCGCAACGTCGGGCGAGCGGAAGATTTCGCTCACAGGGCTCGACGGCGGAGCGGCAGCGCCCGCCCCGGTCCAGGGTGACGAGGCCAAGCTTCGTCAGGTCCTGGGGAACCTGGTGGGTAACGCCTTGCGCTACACCCCCGAAGGAACGCCGATTGAGCTCGCCGTCGGGGTCCGGAACACGCCCGCCGGCCCGTTGTCCGTTCTTGAGGTGCGGGACCACGGCAGCGGCATTCCGGCCGAGGAACTGCCCCGGATTTTCGAGCGCTTTTACAGGGCGGACACTTCGCGCACGCGGGAAACGGGTGGCAGCGGGCTCGGTCTCGCGATTGTGGCTGCAATTGTCGGATCCCACCGCGGTACCGTCCGGGTCGAAGAGACCGACGGCGGCGGAGCCACCCTGGTTGTCAGCCTCCCCTTCCAGGACGAGCTGTCCGAGGTGCCCGAAGATGCGGGCATCGCCGAGGCGGAGATCTCCGACTAGCAGTTTTCTATGCCAGGCGGCTTGATTGAGCGAGTTGTCCACATAGGGAGACTCGGCGCTGTCCGGGCCATGTGACGGCTTCTAGGCTCGTGGTGTGGACCACAAGCCAGCCGCACCTGCGGATCTCTTTGATTGAAAGGCAACGCCCCATGAGCGTTATCTCCGTAGATACCGAACTGCTCCAGCTCAAGTCCGCCAACGTCAAGGCCACCGTGGATCGGATCAGCGCCGACGTCCAAGCGATGAAACGGGGCCTGGACGAGCTCCAAGCTACGTGGAAGGGATCAGCGGCCAACAACTTCCAGGCCCTCGTCTCGGAGTGGACGTTGACCCAGAATAAGGTGGAGGCTTCGCTCGCATCCATCAACCTCGCGCTGTCCTCCGCGGCGGCAAGCTACCTCCAAACCGAGCAAGGCAACACCCAGCGGTTCAGTTACTGACAGCTGAGCCCGGGTTCCCGGCGGTGCGGCCAATCCGCCGTCCCGCCGGGGTCCAGCCGCTTTCCAGGGTCCGGTTGCTTCTGAGCCGTTACTTCTCCGGCGTCGACTGGTGGAAGCGCAACCGCCATCGGCCGTCGTCGAGCAACCAGATCGAGCTCCGCAATGCGGAGCCTGTTCGCCCATAACTTCTATAACTGAGCAGCATGGTGTTACTGGAGAGGCGTTCAGCGGAAATTATTTCTACTTCCGCGGTTTCCCCGGGATCGCCCTCCAACGCCATCATGAGTTCGTCCCGGGACCAGACGCGTCCGGAGCTGCCAATCTCGGTAAAGTCCGGGTGCAGCAGGATCCCTGTGCGCCCGAGGTCTCCCCTAACGTCGGGCCTCAGGAGCTCCCTCTCAAGGAGAATGACCGTTTCCTCGTCCGAGCGTCCGCCGGCCTGGCCAAGGACCCCTTCGTCGTCACCAGCGAACAAAGTGGGCTCGATGAACGTCTCCTGCTCCGTGAACGCCCCCGCCGCGTTCGGCAAGGACGACCCGGTTGAGAGGTCCTGACCGCCGAACAACGTGAGGTCTTCATCCTGGGCATCCGCGTCGTCGTGGTCGTCGTCGAAAAGCGAGGGCGCCTCCATAGGCGCTGTACGGGCTGACGACGTGCCGACTGATGGCGTGCCGACTGATGGTGTGCCGACTGACAGCGCGCGGGACAAGGACCGTGCGGCTTCAGCTCCCGGATAGCCCGGCCCGGCAGGCGCGGCTATTCCCTGCTGGAACGCTGTGGCGACCGCACGCGCGCGATCGTCGGCCGCCTCGTTGAGGTCGTGGCCGGCATGGCCTTTGACCCACTCGAACGAGTACCTGCGGCCGACAATAGCCTGGTCGATGTCCTTGAGGAGATCGACGTTCAAGACTGGCTTCCCGTCCGCTTTTCGCCAGCCCTTGCGCTTCCATCCCGGCATCCACTTGGTGATGCAATTGATGACGTACTGGCTGTCGCAGAGAATCTTCAGCTCTTCATCTGGAACATGTGCCGTGGACCGGAAGAGGTCCAACACGGCCATGAGCTCGCCCTGGTTGTTGGTTCCGTGCGGCCACCCCCCGGCCCTCCAGCAAGAGTCGTTCACGTACCAGGCCCAACCGGCGGGCCCGGGATTGCCGAGGGCAGAACCATCGGCAGCAGCAATAATCGTCATGGTTTCCATCCTGCCAGACCACCCCGACACTCCTTGACCCCAGAACTGAGCGAGCGTCCGCCCAAAACCCGACACACGTGAGCGAGCGTCCGCCCAAAACCCGACACACGTGAGCGAGCGTCCGCCCAAAACCCGACATAAGTGAGCGAGCGTCGTTAAACGGCGACGACGGCCCCCACCTGAAGTGGGGACCGCCGTCGTGCGTGTGGCTGGTGGGCTACAGCGGGGGCTAGAAGCCGCCCATGCCGCCCATGTCGTCGCCGCCACCCATAGACGGAGCGTTCTTCTCCGGCTTGTCGGCAACAACGGCCTCGGTGGTCAGGAACAGACCAGCGATGGAGGCAGCGTTCTGGAGAGCCGAGCGGGTGACCTTTACGGGGTCGTTGACGCCGGCAGCCAGCAGGTCCTCGTAAACGCCGGTTGCAGCGTTCAGGCCGTGGCCCGACGGCAGGCCGCGGACCTTGTCGATGACAACGCCCGGCTCAAGGCCGGCGTTGTAAGCGATCTGCTTGAGCGGAGCGTCGATGGCAACGCGGACGATGTTGGCGCCCGTTGCTTCGTCGCCTTCGAGCTGCAGGTTGGCGAATGCCTTGGCACCGGCCTGGATGAGGGCAACGCCACCACCGGCGACGATGCCTTCTTCAACGGCAGCCTTCGCGTTGCGGACTGCATCCTCAATGCGGTGCTTGCGCTCCTTGAGCTCTACCTCGGTTGCGGCACCGGCCTTGATGACTGCAACGCCACCGGCCAGCTTGGCCAGGCGCTCCTGCAGCTTCTCGCGGTCGTAGTCGGAATCGGAGTTCTCGATCTCGGCACGGATCTGCGCCACGCGGCCGGCGATGGCGTCGGCGTCGCCAGCACCTTCGACGATGGTGGTCTCGTCCTTGGTGACAACAACCTTGCGGGCGTTGCCGAGCAGTTCGAGGGTTGCGTTCTCGAGGCTGAGGCCGACCTCCGAGGAGATGACCTGGCCACCGGTGAGGATGGCGATGTCGGCGAGCTGTGCCTTGCGGCGGTCACCGAAGCCCGGAGCCTTGACGGCAACGGACTTGAAGGTGCCACGGATCTTGTTGACGATCAGGGTGGCCAGGGCCTCGCCCTCGATGTCTTCGGCGATGATCAGCAGCGGCTTGTTGGACTGCATGACCTTCTCCAGGACCGCAACGAGTTCCTTCACGTTGGAGATCTTGGAGTTGACGATCAGGATGTACGGGTCTTCAAGGATGGTTTCCTGGCGTTCTGCGTCGGTGACGAAGTAAGCGGAGATGTAACCCTTGTCGAAGCGCATGCCTTCGGTGAGCTCAAGCTCAAGGCCGAAGGTGTTGGACTCCTCGACCGTGATGACGCCTTCCTTGCCGACCTTGTCCAAGGCTTCAGCAATGAGGTTACCGATTTCGGTGTCGCCGGCAGAGATGGAAGCCGTGGCAGCGATCTCTTCCTTGGTCTCGATCTCCTTGGCGGAGGCGAGCAGCTCGCGGATGACGGCGTCAACAGCCTTCTCGATGCCGCGCTTGAGGGACAGCGGGTCGGCGCCGGCAGCTACGTTGCGCAGGCCTTCCTTGACCAAAGCCTGGGCCAGGACGGTGGCGGTAGTGGTGCCGTCGCCAGCGACGTCGTCCGTCTTCTTGGCAACTTCCTTGACCAGCTCTGCGCCGATCTTCTCGAACGGGTCGTCCAGCTCGATCTCCTTGGCGATGGAAACACCATCATTGGTGATCGTGGGGGCGCCCCACTTCTTTTCGAGGACGACGTTGCGTCCACGCGGGCCGAGGGTGACCTTGACGGCGTCGGCGAGGATGTTCAGACCCCGCTCGAGACCGCGGCGTGCCTCTTCATCAAATGCAATGATCTTGGCCATAACGGCGGTAGTCCTTTCGGGACAGTCGTTAAGAAGGTGCCTTCACTGCGGTGCCCGCGACGGACGATCCTTCGCATTCGGCCTCTGTACGCCGCGTGCTCCGGACCTCACCCCAGCAAGGTTTTCTTTGTTCCCCCAGGCACCGCCACCATTCCATACGGCCGAAGCCGCGAAGAATTAGCAGTCAATGCTTGAGAGTGCTAATCAATAATTAGCACTCACCCGAGGAGAGTGCAAGCAGCAAGAGATCGAAACTACTCGCCACGCCATGTGAATTCGCTACGGGCACAAGCCGTCACGGAGTCCGGGAGGCTGTCTCCTTGCCACTCACCCGCGCAGTGTTGTCAGCCCCGTAGGTGAAGACCATGTAATTGGACGAGGTAACGTCCCCGTTGGCGTCGAACCCGATGGTGCCGGACTCGCCGTCGTAATCCGGGAGCTTGGCCCCCTTCAGCACCTCGACGCAGTCCTTGTATGAGGCACAAGACGTACGTTCTTTCGTTGCCGCATCGCCCGACGCCGGACGCACTCCGCCGGACACAGTGGTGAGCCAGGCCGCGATCGAGCCTCCCGCATCGTCGCCCGCCGTTGCGGCCGCAAGGGCGGCGAGAGTGACGGCGTCGTACGTCTCGGCAGCGTACGTCGTGTCCTTGAGCTTGGGGTCGATGCCCGTCAGCTCGGCTTGGAACTCCGCACTCGGGAAGACGCCCGGAAGAATTCCCCGCGCGCCGTCGAGGCCACCTGCACCGAGCGCGGTTCCGTATTGGCGGATCGCGCCGTCGCTCAAGATCAGGCTCTTGCCGCTCAGCCCCGCATTCAGGAGCTCAGCCAGGGCGCCTTGGGCGCCATCACGGGCAACCACGACGACGGCGTCCGGCGTACCGGACTTGATGCCCGCCGCGGCGGGAGCTGCTTTGCCTGCCGCGAATTCCGCATTGGACACGGCGTCCATTCCGAGGCCGCGGGCAGCATCCATGACCGCTCCCGAGACGCGCGTACCGTAATCCCCGGCTTCGTGGAGGACCGAAATGCGCTTGGCGCCGGCGTCGCGGGCAAGCTTCGCCAGGACGCTGCCCTGTGCGGCATCAGCGGCAGACGTGCGGAAGTAGAAGCCGCCATTCTTGTAGCTGCTCAGCCCCGACGCCGTGTTCGCCGGCGAGATGAGCGGAATCCGGGCGGGAGAGAGCACATCGATCGCGGCGGGCGCATGGCTCGAATCGCTCGGCCCCACGACGACGTCTGCGTGGGCGGACAACAACGCCTTGGCTTGTGCCGCAGTGTCGGCAGAGAAGGCCGCCGCGCCGGCCCCTTGGCTAGCGCCACCGCCTTCACCGGCCGCCGACGCCGGTAGCAAGTCGACGGGACGGCCCTTGTATCCGCCGGCGTCGTTGATTTGTTTGACAGCCAACTTGGCGGCAGCCAACTCGGACTCGTTGAGGAATGCGGAACCACCGGTATTGTCCAGGATCACGCCGATGCGCAGGACGCCGTCGCCGCTTGGGGTAACGGAGCTCAGTCTGGCGTTGCCGACGGGGGCGGAACATCCGGCCACTCCAAGGGCCAGTGCCGCGAAGCCTGCAAGAAGAGAAACTACCCGGGACCTGCGCGCTCCGAGGGGCCAGGACAGCCCTGTTGCCGCAACACCCACTAGATAAGCCGCACGCTTTCGGCCTGCGGGCCCTTCTGGCCCTCGCCCAGTTCAAAGTCGACGCGTTGTCCTTCTTCGAGCGCACGGAAGCCATCCATCTGGATGGCGGACCAATGCACAAAGATGTCGTCACCGGACTCATCCACGGTGATGAATCCGTAGCCCTTTTCGGCATTGAACCATTTGACGGTTCCCAAAGCCATGATCCCCACACTTTCAACTAGCAGTGGCCGGCTTCCGGGATCTCCGGGCCAGCTCACAACTACTGTAACCACAGTCACGTTGCCGTAGCGCAACCTTGGGTGCGGGTGGCCGCAATGTTATTGAGGCGTAACCGAGTTGCTATTTGTAACCGGGGCCCAGAACCACAACCACGGGCTGCTGGAACTCCGCGCTGTCCACGAGGTTGGAAATGCCCAGCAATTTGCCGAGGGCTTCGGCATTGCCCTTCTGCGCCGCGCCTTTGTAGAAGACCGACGACGTCTGCTGGGGCATGCCGCCCCAATTTGCGACAGTGGACAACGGCCATCCTCCGCCTTGCACCATGCCGGCCACACGCGCAGCCAGGCCACCGGTGGTGGTGCCGTTGTAGACCGCTACTGCCGCCGTCTTGTCCAATGGCGCCGTGGTGGGGGTCGGCGTCGGCGTGCTGGACGGAGTGTCGCCCGGGCTCGGCTGGGTGGACGGCTGGCTGGATGCCTGCGCAGAGCTGTTCGCCGAAGGTGGCGCCGCGGCGCTTTGCTTGGAAGTGTCAGCGGTGACGACGGCTTGCGGCGTCGTCGACGAGGTGAAGCCAAGCTTCGGAAGGATCAGGAAGGCAACGAGTCCTACAGCAAGTGCGATGCCGCCCAGCAGCAGCACCGGCCACAGGGCCGGCCGGGAAGCAGACGCGACGAGTCTGTGGACACCTTGCCGCGATGAGCTCTGCGGGACACGGTCGAATTCATCCCGGGCAAATTTGGTCATGGTGAAGCCTTGTCCTTGCTGCTTGCTGGCTGGGGGATCAGCGGGTGCTCTATGCGTCGGAACCGAGACGGCGCGCTGTGCGGGCCCTCTGACGTGACATACGTAGTCTACGCAATCTCTTGACCAGCATAGGATCGTGCGCCAATGCTTCCTCGGTGTCAATGAGGGCATTGAGCAGCTGATAGTAGTGGGTCGCGGAGAGATCAAAGAGTTCCCGGACGGCCTGTTCCTTGGCCCCGGCGTACTTCCACCATTGCCTCTCCAGGGCGAGCATCTGCTGTTCACGCTCGCCGAGCGGCGAATCACTGCGGAGTCCGGCGGACAGGTCTTCGAGCACCAATCCAGTTGCTTCGGACGCCATGGGTTCCCGTGCGGGTTCTGCCACGACACACTCCTTCGACGCATTGACTGAAAAATGTCCCCCGCCTATGGTAACGGGCGAATAACACCGATGTCATTTGCCCCGCCGCCTTGAGGGCCGGCGCTTTCCCCCGGACCGCCAGGACAGGGACAATGGCTGGGTGGCAGGCGAAGAAGCGTTATTTGAGCTTGAATCCGAAGATCACTCCGCCGGGTTCGAGGCACTACCCGGAATGGCCTTGGAGGATCTCATGGCGCCGGACTGGGCGGGAGCGCTCTCCGGCATCGAGGACGAGTTGCGCTCGGTGCTCGCCTTCGTGGCGGCCGAGGCCGGCCGCGGAGCGCACGTGCTGCCTGCGGCGTCCAACATACTTCGTGCCTTCCGGCAGCCGCTGGCCGACGTGAAGGTGCTGATCCTGGGCCAGGACCCCTACCCGACGCCGGGACACGCCGTCGGGCTCTCTTTCGCGGTTTCCGGACAAACACGGCCCATCCCCCGCAGCCTCTCGAACATCTACCGGGAGATGGAAACCGATCTCGGGCTCCCGCCGCGGGTCCACGGCGATCTTTCGGCCTGGACGGGCCAAGGAGT
Organism: Arthrobacter sp. FW306-1B-G06A; assembly: GCF_058781765.1. Classification (NCBI taxonomy): domain Bacteria; kingdom Bacillati; phylum Actinomycetota; class Actinomycetes; order Micrococcales; family Micrococcaceae; genus Arthrobacter; species Arthrobacter sp. FW306-1B-G06A. The sequence goes on from NZ_JBYSXB010000001.1 coordinate 59,183, forward strand.
ACTCCTCCTGAACAGGGTGCTCAGCGTCGCGGCCGGTGCTGCCGGCTCGCACCGGGGCAAAGGCTGGGAGGCCATCACGACGGCGGCGGTCACCGCCGTCGCCCGCCGACGAAATGCTGCCGGGCAGCAGAGTCCGCTCGTTGCGATCCTGTGGGGCAAGGACGCTGAAGCCGTACAGCCGCTGCTTGAAGGCGCCCCCGTGATCTCCTCCGCCCATCCCAGCCCGCTCTCCGCGTCGCGGGGTTTCTTCGGCTCTCGCCCGTTCAGCCGCGCCAACGCCCTGCTCCGGATGCAAGGCGCGGATCCCGTCATCTGGGAGCTTCCACCGCTGCCCTAGCTTAGGCTTGCCTACATGACATCTTTGCCCGCCACGTCGTCTGCATCCCGCAATACCCGCCCACAAGTGAACCTGACTGTGCTGCGCACGGAACAGCTTTCGCCCCACATGGTGCGGATCATTGCTGGTGGACCCGGATTTGCCGGTTATGCGAACAACGGCTTCGTGGACCGATATGTGAAGATCGTGTTCCCGCAGCCCGGCGTCGAGTATGAGTTGCCGCTGGATCTGTGGGCCATCCGCGAGACCATGCCCCGCGAACAGTGGCCGTACACCCGCACCTACACCGTCCGTTGGGTGGACGAAGCTGCGCAGGAACTGGCAATCGACTTCGTGGTCCACGGCGACGAAGGCCTTGCAGGCCCATGGGCCCTGGCGGCCCAGCCCGGGGACACACTTGTCTTCACGGGCCCCGGCGGCGCCTACAACCCGGCGCCCGACGCCGACTGGTACCTTTTCGCCGGCGACGACGCCGCGCTCCCGGCGATTGCCGCCGCGATCGAATCCCTGCCGGCCGACGCGAAGGGCCTTGCTTTCCTCGAAGTCGATAGCGACGCGGACATCCTTGACATCGCCGCTCCCGAGGGCGTGGAGCTGCGCTGGCTCCTTCGCTCCGGAGTCCCGGCCGGATCAAGCTCGATCCTGCTCGATGCCTTGGGCGAAGCCGAGTGGCTGCCCGGACGCGTAGACGTGTTTGCGCACGGTGAACGCGGCTACATGAAGGGCCTGCGCGACATCTTCTTCAAGCAGCGTGGGCTCGAGCGGTCCCAGGTATCGCTTTCCGGATACTGGGCCCAGGGGCGTGTGGAGGACGATTTCCAGGCGGAGAAGAAACTCCCTATCGGGCAAATCTAGCGGTCCTTACCGCTTGGCGGCCCAGCGGACGCGGCTAGCGCCGGCGCACGCGGCGGCGCTCGTTGCTGGCCAGTCCCTTGGTCAGTGGCCGGGCAAGGTTGTCCCCCAGCACGATTCCCGCGGCCACACCCAGCACGATTGCTCCGGCGTTGAGCATGCCTCCCGAACCCACCAGTACATCTGCTTCTTGCACCGTCAATACATACATGGAACGGAATATCTTCAGGCCCGGGAGCAGGATGAGGGCGGCCGGGACGGCGACCACGAGCTGCGGGGCTCCGAGCCTGAGCGCCACCATCCGCGCGAGCAGGCCGATGACCACGGCGGAAATCGCCGGCGAGAGCCGGTCTCCGAAACCAAGGCTGGAAGCCCCCCACAAGACGAAGTAACCCACCAAACCCACTGCCGCCGTCGGGAGCAGAAGTTTGAGCAGGGTCTGTTCGGTGATGCCGATGGCAATCACGGCTACGGCTATCAGGATGGCCTGGCCCCACAATGGATACGCCTCGGGGAATGTTTGCGTGACGTCGATCGCGACGCTGCCGATGAGGTCACCCACAACTACCGCGACGGCGATGCCCGCAACGATCGCGCCGAAGGTCAGGATCGTGGACAGGAATCGTCCGGCCGCAGTCACGGGGAATCCGTTGATGGCGTCTTGCACGGAAGAGACGAGCCGCCCGGTTGGCAACAGCAGGAGAATGCCGCCCGCCACGACGATGGACGGCGGGATGTCCGCCCCGGTCCAGTGGAGCATGAGCGCGATGAACGTGACCAGGAAGGAGCAGGCCGCTGTCACGAAGAAGTCGGGCGTGCGCCACTTGCCCAATTGCCGGGCCACGAGATTGACAAGCATGTTGGAGACGAAAGCCAGGGCGGAAGCGCCAAGTCCCCCGCCCAGGACTCCGACGAAGACAGCAGAGAAGACGCCGAACGCCATGGTGACCATCCACCGTGGGAAGGGCTTGCTGCTGCGGATAATGTCATCCAGCCGGTTCACCGCTTCCGACCTGCCTACACCGCCAGCCACGATATCCGTGACGAGTTGGTGCACCTGGGCCAGGCCTGCGTAGTTGTTGGTCCAGGAGCGAACAACCCGGAGCAGTGTGATGGGGGTCTGGTCCTTGGGCGCATAGTTGAGCGCGACCGACTGGTTGGTGATGTCCACTTCGATGTTCTTCAAGCCGAGCGCAGCCGTGACCGCGATGATGCTGGTCTCCACTTCCAGGGCACCTGCCCCGTAGCGGAACATCGTTTCGGCCATATGCAGGGCGAAGTCGATGGTCTTGCGGGCCGATGCGTCAACACCGCCCACATGGATGATGGGGTTGGCGTAGGGACTACCCGCCAGGCGGTCGACGATGCTCATGGGGGCAGTGGGAGGGTTCTCCCCCTGCACCAGCCTGCGAAGCATGCGCTTGGCGTTGACATTCTGGCGCACCTGGGATGGCTTGAGCGGCTGCGTCTTGGGCAAGCCATCCGTGTTGGGCCTGTTGTCGGGGCGGTCAGTCACGCGGGTGTTCCTCCAAAGGGCGTGGTTCCTCCATATACGGGGTAGTGCAACATGCGGTAGGCGGGGTGGCGCTGCGAGCCTTCTGGAACTGCTGGCCTAGTAGAACTGTTGACCCGTGCGACGGGTGTAGATCTGCCGTGCGATACGTTCGCCCGCAGCAGTCCAGAGCTTGTACTTCAGCGGGCTGATGACTTGGTCATAGCAGCCGACGAAGTCGGTGACGGTCTTGCTGAAGCTGGTCTTGAACAGGCCAAGTCCGTGGAACGGGTGCGAGGTGTCTTTGAGCCGGTCCGCGGGCGGAGTGCCGCAGAAATCGTACTCCGTGCAACCCAGTTCCTTGACCTGGTTGATGGCCGTCCACTGGACCAAGTGCGAATCGCCGTACTGCGCGCGCCTCTGCAGCGATCCGCCGTCCTTGTAGGTGCCTTTCCGGCCATAGTTGATGACGAAGGCTCCGACCGATGGCACACCGTTTTCAAAGACAAAGAGGAGCCTGCCCTGGCCACGCTCGATGAAGTTGGTCCAGAACTGGCGATAGTACCCGAATTCACGGACCCGCACTTGGGACTTCGCCTCAACCGTGTTAGTCATCAGCGCATACATCGAACGGAAGTTCTCTTCCGTGGGTTCCATGGTGTGCACTTCAACGCCTTCGCGGATGGCCCGGCGAACGGCGTTGCGGCCGCGGGAATGCAGGTTGCGCAGCAACTGGTTCTCCTCGGGAGAGATGTCCAGCAGGGCTGTGGAGTCGTTCGGCTGCAGGTTGGGGGTCTTGACCACTCCGGTGGCCTCGATCGCGTCCCGGGCTTCGCCACTGAGGACAATGTCCGGCTCCATCTTAACGGCGAAAACCCCGAGCTTGTCCCGCTTCACGAATTCCCGGTTTGCCTTGATGATCCCCGGAATGTCCTCGACGCCGGCAACGTCGGGGCCCTTGATGAGGTACCAGAGCTTGCCGAGCAGTGGAAAGCTCTTCTCCAGGACCAGGTTGTAGCTGCTGTAGTCCGCGGTCTCGTAGACGAGATGCAAGGGCTTCCAGCCAAAGTGTTGCTTCACGTCCGCGAAGGCCTCGGATTGGAGGAGGTTGCCGCCGTTGGGGTTGGCCGTGACGTGTTTGTCCCAGTGTTCGATTTCCTCGGCGGTGGCAAAGCGTGCGGTAAATTCTCGCAAGAGGGCCGTGTCCAATCAGTTGCGTACGTGAGGCAGCAGGCACCGGTGTGCGGCGCAGGCGTTCAGCTCCAAGTCTATCGGCCCCCACAGCAAGCTACTGCGTGGTCCGTTTCCAACGCCTTGAGCTGGGTCCCTTTCGATTTCTCACAGCCGCGGCAAAGGTTCCCCAAAGTCCGCAGCTATCCGGGCAACGGAAAGTGGTTACAACGAAAGCCGAACCAGGAGGATCCGTTGATCGTCTACCGCCCCCTTCCGCCGCTCACCACCGGCCGCAGCAACAGCTGGTGGTCGGTATTCGCCGCCATGGCATCCGCAGCATTGCTGGGCCCCGCTTGGCCATCCGGTGGCCGCCGCCTCGAATATCAAGAAGCGGCGGTCAGCACTCCACGACGTTGACGGCGAGGCCGCCCATGGCGGTTTCCTTGTATTTGGAGGACATGTCCTTGCCGGTCTCGCGCATGGTCACGATGACCTCGTCCAAGGAGACGCGATGGGTGCCGTCCCCCCAGAGCGCCATCTTCGCCGCGTTGATGGCCTTCGCCGCTGCGATCGCGTTGCGTTCGATGCACGGGATCTGCACGAGTCCGCCGATCGGGTCGCAGGTTAGTCCGAGGTTGTGTTCCATTGCGATCTCGGCAGCGTTTTCCACCTGTCCCGGGGAGCCGCCCATGACTTCGGCCAATCCGGCGGCGGCCATCGAGGAAGCGGAGCCGACCTCGCCCTGGCAGCCCACTTCGGCGCCGGAGATCGAGGCCTGCTCCTTGTAGAGCACCCCGACGGCGCCCGCGGCGAGCAGGAACTTCACCACGACGTCGTCGCGGTCCTGTTGCGTGGCCTTGTCCATGCCGGGGGCGAAATGCAGGGCGTAGTACAGCACGGCAGGAATGATCCCGGCGGCGCCGTTGGTGGGCGCGGTGACCACGCGGCCGCCCGAGGCGTTTTCCTCGTTCACGGCCAACGCGATCAGGTTCACCCATTCCTGCCAGTACTTCGGATCCCGGTAGTCAGGGTCCTGGTCTTTGGTTTCCTTCAGGAGGCGCTCATGCCAGTCCGGGGCCCGACGGCGGACCTTCAGTCCGCCGGGCAGCACGCCTTCGCGCTTGAGGGACGTTTCAACACAGGCCTCCATGACGGACCAGATGTGCAGCAGGCCTTCGCGGATTTCCTCTTCGGTGCGGGAGGCGCGTTCGTTGATGAACATGATGTCCGAGATGCCAAGCCCCTTGGAGGAGCAACGGCCCATGAGTTCAGCGGCAGTACGGAAGGGCAGCGGGAGTTCCTTCTTGGACTCCTCCAGTTCCTTCTGGGCCGCGTCCTCTTCACCCTCCCGGACGATGAAACCACCGCCCACGGAAAAGAACGTGGCCTCGTGCAGCACCTCGCCGTCGGCGTCGGACACGGAGAACTTCATCCCGTTCGTATGCCGGGGAAGAACCGTGAGCGGGTGCAGGATCATGTCCGCTTCCCCGTACGGCAGCGACACCCCCGATTCGGGATCGACGGCGCCGCAAAGGCTCAGCAGACCGGTCTCCGCGATCGACGCGAGCCGTTCCTCCACTTCCTCGGGGAGGATCTCCTCGGGATGGTAACCCTCCAGGCCCAGCAGCACCGCGGTCATGGTGCCGTGCCCCCGGCCCGTGGCAGCCAAGGAACCATACAGATCAACGCGCAGCGACGCCACCCGTTCCAGGGCACCGGAATCCTTCAGCTCACCCGCAAAGACCGCAGCAGCCCGCATCGGCCCCACGGTATGCGAACTCGAAGGACCAATCCCAATAGAGAAAAGATCGAAGACGCCAACAGCCATGGTCGGATTCCTTAGTTAGTTGTGGTCGGGTGGGGGCGAGTGAGCGGATTCCGCGAAGAAGGTGAGGGACGGAGCCCCTTCGGGTCCGACCTCCGGCAGCATGCGTCTAAGGGAGCATCACGTCCGCTCAGCGGGCGTCTATGCGACCGAGCATGCCGAGGAGGCCGAACCCGACGGGCCAAGGTGACCAAAAACCCGTCCGACCGGAACCCGACGGGCCAAGGCGACCAAAGACGGTCAGCCTAGGTTCGCGACGCCCGGGTAGAGCGGGTGCGCGGCGGCGAGTGCCTCCACGCGGTGACGCAGGCCGGAGAGGTCCGCGCCGGCGTCGGCGATCAGTGCCTCGGCGATGATGTCCGCAACTTCACGGAACGCCGCTTCACCGAAACCGCGTGTTGCCAATGCCGGGGTGCCGATCCGCAGGCCGGAGGTCACCATCGGCGGGCGCGGGTCGAACGGAACCGCGTTGCGGTTGACGGTGATTTCGATCGCGGCGAGGCGGTCCTCGGCCTGCTGGCCGTCGAGCTCGCAGTTGCGCAGGTCCACGAGCACCAGGTGCACGTCCGTGCCGCCGGAAATCACGGAGATCCCCTTGGCCGTGACGTCGGGCTGGACGAGGCGCTCGGCCAGGATCCGGGCACCGGCCAGCACACGTTCCTGGCGTTCCTTGAACTCTTCCGAACCGGCGATCTTGAAGGCCACGGCCTTGCCGGCGATCACGTGCTCCAACGGGCCGCCCTGCTGGCCCGGGAAGACCGCGGAGTTGATCTTCTTGGCGATGTCGGCGTCGTTGCTCAGGATGATGCCGCCGCGCGGACCGGCGAGGGTCTTGTGCGTCGTCGACGTCGTGACGTGCGCGTGCGGGACCGGGGAAGGGTGCAGGCCGGCGGCCACGAGGCCGGCGAAGTGCGCCATGTCCACCATGAGGTACGCGCCCACCAGGTCCGCGATGCGGCGGAACTCGGCGAAGTCCAGCTGGCGGGCATAGGCGGACCAGCCGGCCACGATCAGCGCCGGCTTGTGCTCGAGTGCCAGGCGCTCCACCTCGGCCATGTCGATCCGGTGGTCCTCTTCGCGGACCTGGTACGGGATCACGTTGTACAGGCGGCCGGAGAAGTTGATCCGCATGCCATGGGTCAGGTGCCCGCCGTGTGCCAGGTTCAGGCCCATGATGGTGTCGCCCGGCTTGATGAGGGCGTGCATCACCGAGGCGTTGGCCTGGGCACCGGAGTGCGGCTGCACGTTCGCGTACTCTGCGCCGAAGAGGGCCTTCACGCGGTCGATCGCAAGCTGCTCGATGACGTCCACGTGCTCGCAGCCACCGTAGTAGCGCTTGCCCGGGTAGCCCTCGGCATACTTGTTGGTCAGGACCGAGCCCTGCGCCTGCATGACAGCCACGGCGGTGTGGTTCTCGGACGCGATCATTTCCAGGCCCGAACGCTGACGGTTCAGCTCATCGTCGATCTTCGCCGCGATCTCCGGATCCAGCTCGGACAACACGGTGTCCAGGGACGGCGAAACTACCTGCTCGAACAGGGTGTTTCCGGTACCTGCGGCCCCGGTTGCGGCGCTCACAGCTCGCCACCGTTCTTGGAAGCGTATTCCTCCGCGGAAAGCAGCGGACCGTCGGACTCGGCGGCCACCTTGAAGAGCCACCCCGCACCATACGGATCGTTGTTGATCAGTGCGGGATCGTCGACGACGGCGGAGTTCACTTCCGTGACCTCGCCCGTCACCGGGGAGTACAGGTCCGAGACGGACTTGGTGGACTCAACCTCGCCGCAGGTCTCCCCCGCAGTCACAGCGGCACCGACCTCGGGCAAGTCAACGTACACAATGTCGCCGAGGGCGTCGGTGGCCACGGCGGAGATGCCGACAGACACAAGGTTGCCGGCTTCGCGGGCAACCCACTCGTGCTCGTCGGAGTACTGGAGTTCAGGTGCAACTTTTGCCATGTTTTTTCCTTTGCGTTGGTCTAAGAAAACAGTTGTGGTCAGGTTACGCGGCGGGGGCCGCCATCCTCTGCGTGCTGCTCCTTCGTCGCTTTGACGCACGCTGCCGGATGCCGCTCCCCCACCGCTAGAGGCTTGTTCAGTTTTCGGGGCCAACAGTTCCGGAAAAGAACGCTGGCCCTTTCGGGTTTAGTAGGTGACCCGTGGTTCCAGTAGGCCGATTCAGTTCCAGTGGGCCAACCTGCGGGAGGTAGCCCACCTTCCAAAAACCTAGGGCGATCGAACGCGACAGGTGCAGGTTCGCAACAGAGGCACCAAGGGTGAGCCGAGGTCCATACCGTTCGCCCTTCTGTTCGATAACCACCCATCAGTTCGATAACCAAAGGTGACGAGGACGGCCCCATCGGGACCGGCATCCGGCAGCGGGCGTCTAAGGGAGCGTCACGTCCGCTCAGCGGGCGTCTTTCGCGACCGAGCCCGCAGAGGATGTCGGTCCCGACGGGCTAAACGCAACCACGGTCACCCATCCGAAACTTATTTGGTCCGCTTATAGAACGGCAAGGCGACAACCTCAAACGGCTCGGACTTGCCGCGCAAGTCCACGTCCAGGGCCGTGCCCGGTTCGGCGTGTTCGACGTCGACGTAGGCCAACGCTACGGGGTAGCCGAGGGTGGGGCTGGGCTGGCCGGAGGTGACTTCGCCGACAACTGCGCCGTCCTTGAGGACCGGGTAATGGCTGCGGCCGGCGCGGCGGCCCAAGCCCTTGAGGCCAACCAGCTTGCGGCCGCTGGTGGAACCGGCGCCCTCAGCCTTCAGGGCTTCCAGGGCAGCGCGGCCTACGAAGTCGCTTTCCTTGGCGAGCGAGACAACAGGGCCCAGGCCTGCCGAGAAGGGGTTGCCTTCGCGGGAGAGCTCGTTGCCGTACAGCGGCATCCCGGCTTCGAGGCGCAGGGAGTCGCGTGAGGCCAGGCCGGCGGGGATCAGCTCGCCGTCCTCGGCAACGTCCGCGATTGCTTGCCACAGGGCGGCAGCGGCGTGGTTGTCCACGAAGATTTCGAAGCCGTCCTCGCCCGTGTAACCGGTGCGGGCGAGCAGCAGATCCGTGGTGTTCCCGGCAAAGGTGAAGGGCACCTCAACGGCGGCGTAGTACTTGAGCCCGGTGACGAGGGAGTGCTGTTCGGCCGGGACCAAGCGGAGGAGGATTGCCTCCGCTTTGGGGCCCTGGACGGCGATCAGCGAGGTTGCTGCGGAGGCGTCCTCGACGACGACGTCGAAGTTGGCTGCCCGCTGCGCCAGCGCCTCGGCGACAACCTTGGCGTTGCCGGCGTTCGGAACCACCAGGAACTTGGCGTCGCCACGGCGGTACGTGATGAGGTCGTCGATGATCCCGCCGTCTTCCTGACAGATCAGCGAGTACTTGGCCTTGCCAACCGACATGGCGGAGATCTTGCCCACCAAGGCGTAGTCCAGGAAAGCCGCGGCTTCCGGGCCGGTGACCCAGACTTCGCCCATGTGGGAAAGGTCGAACAAGCCGGCGGCGTTACGTACTGCGTGGTGTTCGGCCAGTTCGGAGGAGTATTTCAGGGGCATCTGCCAGCCACCGAAATCGGTGAAGGAAGCGCCGAGCTTCTTGTGCTCTTCGTAGAGCGCAGTGTAGTTCTCAGTCATCGTGAGGGGTCCTTTAGTTCTCGAAGGCTTCGATCGGCGGGCAGGAGCAGACCAGGTTGCGGTCGCCTGCGGCGCCGTCGATGCGGCCGACGGGCGGGAAGTACTTGTCCTGCTTGAGGTGGTGGACCGGGAAGACGGCCTGCTCGCGGGAGTACTCACGGTTCCAGTCCGAGGAGACGACGGCGGCCGCGGTGTGCGGTGCGTGGCGCAGCGGGCTGTTCTCCACCGTGAAGTCGCCGTGGGCAACCTGGTCGATTTCCTTGCGGATGGTGATCATGGCTTCGATGAAGCGGTCGATCTCCCCAAGGTCCTCGGACTCCGTGGGCTCCACCATCAGTGTGCCCGCTACCGGGAACGCCAGGGTCGGTGCGTGGAAGCCGTAGTCGATGAGGCGCTTGGCCACATCCTCGGCGGTGACGCCGGTCTTGGCCGTCAGTTCGCGCAGGTCAAGGATGCACTCGTGGGCCACGAGTCCGCCTTCACCGGTGTAGAGGACCGGGAAGTACTCGTTCAGGCGCGAGGCGATGTAGTTCGCAGCGAGCAGCGCGGACTTCGTGGCCTCGGTGAGGCCTTCGCCGCCCATGAGCTTCACGTAGGCCCAGGAAATCGGCAACACACCCGCGGAGCCGTAACGCGAAGCGGAAATCGCAACGCCAGTCCCTGGCAAAGAAGCGCCGTCTTCGTGCGCTGCCTTGTTGGCATCGCCCGGCATGAAGGGTGCCAGGTGTGCCTTGGCCGCGACCGGGCCGACGCCGGGTCCGCCGCCGCCGTGCGGGATGCAGAAGGTCTTGTGCAGGTTCAGGTGGGAGACGTCGCCGCCGAACTTGCCCGGCTGGGCCAGGCCAACCAGGGCGTTCAGGTTCGCGCCGTCAACGTACACCTGGCCGCCGGCCGCGTGCACCGAGTCGCAGATTTCGCGGACGTCGGCGTCGTACACGCCGTGCGTGGACGGGTAGGTGATCATGATCGCCGAAAGGACATCCTTGTTAGCGTCGATCTTGGCCTGCAGGTCCGCGTGGTCGATCGTGCCATCGGCAGCCGTGGCCACCACGACCACTTTCATGCCGGCCAGCACCGCCGAGGCTGCGTTGGTGCCGTGGGCCGAAGCCGGGATGAGGCAGACGTTGCGCTGCAGGTCCCCGCGGGAGTGGTGGTAGCCGCGGATGGCCAGCAGGCCCGCGAGTTCGCCCTGGGAACCGGCGTTGGGCTGGATGGAGACCTGGTCGTAACCGGTGATCTCCGTCAGGTCAGCTTCCAGATCTTCGATCAGTTCGCGCCAGCCCTCGGTCTGGGAATCCGGGGCAAAGGGGTGGATCGAGGCGAATTCCGGCCAGGAGATGGCTTCCATCTCGGCGGTGGCGTTCAGCTTCATGGTGCACGAACCCAGCGGGATCATGGTGCGGTCCAGCGCCAGGTCACGGTCCGACAGCTTGCGGATGTAGCGCAGCAGCTGGGTCTCGGAACGGTGCGTGTTGAACACCGGGTGCTGCAGGTAGTCCGAAGAACGCTCGACGGCGGCCTCCAGCGCGAAACCCTCACCGGACTCAAGTAGCTCAGCACCAAACACCGCGACGACACCAAAAGCATCAAGGACGCCGCCGACGATTTCCTTTGTTGTTGTCTCGTCAACCGAGACGCCAACAGTGTCGGCGTCGATGCCGCGCAGGTTGATGCCCTTGGCCTCGGCGGCTGCAACGATCTCGGCAGCCTTGCCCGGGACCCGGACGGTGACGGTGTCGAAGAAGCTGCCGTGCAGGACCTCAAGGCCCGCGCCCTTCAGCGACCCTGCCAGGGTGCGGGCGTGGTTGTGGGCGGTCTCGGCAATCGCCTTCAGGCCGTCGGGGCCGTGGTAGACGGCGTACATCGAGGACACGATGGCCAACAGTGCCTGCGCGGTGCAGATGTTGGACGTCGCCTTCTCGCGGCGGATGTGCTGCTCGCGGGTCTGGAGGGCGAGGCGATAGGCGGGAGTGCCGGCGTCGTCCTTGGAAACGCCCACCAAGCGGCCCGGCATGGAACGCTCGAGGCCCTTCTGGACGGCCATGTACGCGGCGTGCGGGCCGCCAAAGAACAGCGGCACGCCGAAGCGCTGGGTGGAGCCGACCGCGATGTCGGCACCCTGCTCGCCCGGAGGTGTGATCAAGGTGAGGGCGAGGAGGTCCGCGGCGACGGTAACCAGGGCGCCGCGTTCCTTGGCGGCGGCAATCACGGCGGAGTGGTCGAACACCCGGCCCGAAACGCCCGGCTGCTGCAGCACGATGCCGTTGATGTCGCCCTCGGGCAGGCCCCGGGACAGGTCAGCGATCTCCACCTCAAAGCCCAGCGCCTCGGCGCGGCCCTTCACGATGGCAATCGTCTGCGGGAGGCAATCGGCGTCGAGCACGGTCTTGCCGTCGTGGGCGGTCTTGTTCTTGTTGGCGCGTCGCATCATGAGGACCGCTTCGGCGACGGCGGTGGCTTCGTCCAGGAGGGAAGCGTTGGCGATGGGCAGGCCCACGAGGTCCTGGACCATGGTCTGGAAGTTCAGCAGCGCCTCGAGGCGGCCCTGGGAAATTTCCGGCTGGTACGGGGTGTACGCCGTGTACCAGGCCGGGGATTCGAGGATGTTGCGGCGGATCACCGGCGGAGTGACAGTGTCGTAATAGCCCTGGCCGATCATCTGCACGGCCGTCTTGTTCTTGGCCGCCAGCTTGCGCAGCTCGGCCAGGACCTCGACCTCGCTGAGGGCGTTCTGGAGCGTCAATGCGACATCCTGGCGGATGTCATTGGGAACCGCGGTGTCTACGAGCGAATCGACACTGTCGTAGCCAACAGACTTGAGCATGATGTCAATGTCGGCCTGGCGCCGGGCGCCGATATGCCGGTCAACGAACGTAGTGGAGGTTGAACTAACCGTCACGAAGGAACTCCATTAATAAGGCGGCGTGGGCACGCCACAGCTAATCGGGTTCCTCCCCGCTCTGTATTGGACCTGAGAGTTTCCGCGAAACCGTGCTTGTGGCACTGTTCCGCTTGCACCGTCGGTGAGCACGCGTCAGCGCACTGCTTTCCAGAGTTGCCTTGCCGCGGCGGTGCGTGGGCCTGAGAGATTCCTGGGGAGGATTTGCTCCTACGGCGCCTGCATCACATGCCTGCAGGACTCTCCCGCCGCAGATCAAAGGCGTATTTAGTTGTATGAATCGGATTGTGGTTGCCGGTGACGGCTGCCACAACTCCCAATTGTCCTATGGACTGCCCGCGTCCGCAAATGTGGTCACCGAGCCGACTGACTTTCCCAGCTGACTCGCACTAGATGTCGTTTTGGAGCCTCTAAACGACAACAACTGCGAGCCAGTTGGGCCGCGCCATTAGTCACGGAGGCGGTCGACGGCGGCCAGCAGCGCACCGACGTCGGCGCTCCTTGCGCTGGCCTTGACTTCCGTATCGCCGGCACCGCCTTCGAGCATTGCGTTGAAGTAAAGTCCATCGCCCATGTACCGGACAGCTTTGGCCATCTCGGGCCCCACTTCCTCCGCGAGCACATCGAGCCATTGTTGCTGGATCCCCGCGAAGCGCCTTCGGGTTTCTTCATGGGCTACTTCCGCGAGCCGCGTGGCTGCCACGAACACCCGGTCCAAGGGGGTGTCCGCCCACAGGGAAGACTTGATGAAGAACGCGGCCGCACCTTCGGGGGCCGCCTTCATTGCCGCGATGTCCAGCGCAGCCAGCCCGTCCATGCGTTCGAGCAAGGAGCTGATCATGGCTTCTTTGTTGGGGAAATGGTAGAGCAAACCGCCCTTGGAAACGCCGGCGCGCTTGGCGACGGCATCCAGGGTGGCAGCCCGCTCCCCTACCTCGATCAGCAGGGCTTCAAAGGCATCCAGGACAGCGTCCCGGGCAATAGGTTTTCGCGGCATGGTGTCCATCATCCCTTAGTTCGATGCGGCAGGTCGTTGAGTCAGATTGAAACTATACCGTCCAGACGGTACAGTTATCTTCATGTTCACGCCGTCCACTACCCAGCACCCCCGTACCTCTTCGATCCAATCCGCCCCGTGGCGCGATTGGGCTGCCTTGGCACTCCTGATGTTCCCGGTGCTGCTGGTGGCTGTGGACAATACGGCGCTGACGTTTGCCCTGCCGGAAATCGCCCGGTCGCTGGAAGTCGGGGGCGTGCAGCTGCTGTGGGTCGTGGATGCCTATCCGCTGGTGCTCGCAGCGCTTTTGGTGTCCATGGGAAACCTGGGAGACAGGATCGGCCGCCGCCGCTTGCTGTTGATCGGCAGCACAGGCTTCGCCGCGGTTTCCGCGGCCACCGCGTTCGCGCCGTCGGCTGAGTGGCTCATTGCCGGACGCGCCAGCATGGGCATCTTCGGAGCCATGCTCATGCCGTCCACGCTGTCCTTGATCCGCAACATCTTCCCGGACCCGAACCGCCGCCGGCTCGCCGTGGCCGTGTGGGCAGCGGGATTCTCCGGCGGCGCCGCGCTCGGGCCGATCTTCGGTGGTTGGCTCGTGGAGCATTTCTGGTGGGGAGCCGTGTTCCTGGTTGCCGTGCCACTTTTGCTGCCGCTGCTCGCCTTCGGCCCCTTCCTCATCCCCGAGTCCAAGGACCGCAATCCGGGAAAGCCCGACCTTCCCAGCGTCGTGCTCTCCATCTTCACCATGGCCCCGGTGGTTTTTGGCATCAAGGAGGCCGCCGTGCACGGTTTTGGCCCCGGACCCGCGGCATTCATGGCGTTCGGCCTGGCCATGGGAATTGTCTTCGTCCGCAGGCAGCGCTCATTGGCATCGCCTATGTTGGACGTTCGGCTTTTCCGGAACAAGGTCTTCAGCACGGCCATCACGGCCAACGTCTTGTCCTTGTTCTCCATGACCGGCTTCATCTACTTCTTCGCGCAGCACTTGCAGCTCGTGGAAGGCCAATCCCCCATGCAGGCGGGGATCGCGATGGTTCCGGCCCTGCTGGCCACCATCGTGGCGGGCCTGGTGGTGGTTCCGCTGGTCAAGCGGATCCGCCCGGGCCTGGTGGTGGCATCGGGCCTGGCACTGAGCGCAGTGGGATACCTGGTGGCCGCCCTGGGCAACCACAGCCAGGGGCCAGGGTACCTTTTGACGGCACTCCTGCTGCTGGCCATCGGGGTCGGCTCAGCGGAGACCATCTCCAATGACCTGATCCTCGGCGCGGTTCCCGCCGATAAAGCGGGTGCTGCATCGGCGATCTCCGAAACGGGTTACGAACTCGGATCACTGCTGGGCACAGCCGTGCTTGGCTCCATCCTGACCGCGTCCTACCAACACCACTTGTTGCTTCCTGGCGAATTGTCCGGCCACGCGGCCGAACGCTCGAGGGAGACGCTCGCCGGAGCCGTGGACGCGGCGGCCACGCTGCCCCAACCATTGGGCGATGCCCTCACCGCGGCGGCACGTGCCGCCTTTGAATCGGGGGTCCACATCACAGCGGCGATCGGGCTCGTCCTGATGGCGGGAGCGGCAGTCCTTGCCGCCGTCGTGCTCCGCCGCGTGCCGACCGCAAAGTAGGCGGAGGCTAGACGGCCCGGTTCAACGCAGCATCAGGCGAGCTGAAACTCCGGGTGATTCCGCCCAGGGTGGCGGTGGCGAGGGTGGAGAGGTAGTCGTGCCGGCGTCGGGCGGTAATGCGCGATTGGGGCTCGAAGGATTGCCCGGGATCGTCCGCGTAATGCGCGGACAGCCCGTCGCGCATGAGGCGGATACCCTCGGCGCGCTGTTGGGAGACCGCGGCGTGGGTGGACCCGAGTTCCTCGGCGAGTTCCTTGACGGTCCGCCCGCCGAAGTAGATCTCCTCGACGACGTAACGCATCTTCTCCGGCAGGGCCTCGACGGCGGCGCGAAGGTACTTGAGTCGCTCATCGGCAAGGACCGAATGCTCCGGGGAGATGGTCTCCGCCGCGACGGTGTCCACGACGACGTCGTCCAGCGGCGACAGGGTCCGCGCGGCATCGGCCAGGGCGGCTTCCACCACGCTTCGTTCGACACCCAGGGCCGATGCGGTCTCGGCGACCGAAGGCGTGCGGCCAAGGACCCCGGAGAGCGTCTCCTGGACCGACATGGTTTCCTTGATGCGTTTGCGCGCTGACCGGGTGGCCCAGTCGCTGGCCCGCATCTCGTCCGCGAAGGCTCCGACGATCCGGCGGCGCGCAAACGCGCCGAAGGGGACTCCGAGGTTCGGATCGAAGGAATCGGCAGACGTTATCAACGCCACGGAACCCACCGACGCGAAATCGTCGCGCGACAAATGAGAAGCTCTCGCGCAGAGCTCCGACACCAAATAGCCAACGAGCGGCAAGTGCTGCAGCACCAACTCGTTGCGTTCTTCGCGATTCAAAATTAGTCCCCCCATGAGACCTGTTTATTGAGTTGCCAAGCCTGGTTCCAGGGGCTTCATGGGCAAGCTGCTGAGACGGTGCAACGTGCCGAAGATTACATGGAACAGACATGTATTCAGTGAACATACCATCTGGAAAATAACAATGCGTGTACGCTCATGAAAAAGATAGAAAAACAGGACTCGGAACCATGTTCCGAGTCCAAACCGGGGAATGGGGAACCGTGGGGGCGGATGAGCTTTCGGCGACGCTGTGGCGTGAGCGGAGACAGCTGGAACTGCTGTTGTACCGGCTTGAAACACAGCTGCTGCACGTTCGGGCAGGCAACTGGCATTGGTTGAAGTTCGCTGCCGCTGACGTGGAAAAGGTCCTGGAAAACCTTCGTTTCGACACGCTTGCCCGGAACATCGAATCGTCGGCCGTGGCTATTGAATGGCGGCTGTCGGCCAACGCCACGCTGCCGATGATCGCTTCAGTGGCCCCGCCCGGAGTCTGGCCGGAACTGCTGCAAGAACACCACCGTGAGCTGGTCCAGGTGCTCAAGCAAGTCGAAACAACCGCGGCGGCCAACGTCGAGGCTCTCCAGATGGGGCTGCAAGGGGCCGGGAACCCGCCGCTTGGCTCCGTTCAGCCCGGCGACGCAGCCCCGGCAGCGCCGGGAGCGGTCGCGTGTGCGGACACGGTGGATGACGTGATGCTGCTTGCGGAAAACGCCAATATCGAACGGGCCTTGGCCGTGACCAGGGATTGCTCGCTGCCGCTCCTCAGGGAGTTCCTGGGGCTGGAGTAGTACCCGGCCTAGTCCTTGCCCGGTTTCCGGACAGGCGGGCGCAGCCCGGCAACGAGCTCCTCGGCTTCGGGGCCGGCCTGGGCAGCAGCGAGGTTGGCAGCGGCGATCGCCTCGACCACTTCGCGACGCTGGATGGACACCCCTCGGGGTGCCTCGATCCCGATCCGCACGCCGTCGCCGCGGCCTTCCATGACGGTGATGACAATGTCCTCACCAATCATGATCTGTTCGCCCGGCTTGCGTGTCAGTACCAGCATGCTCTCAATCTACCTTTCCGAGCACGGCAACGCGGGCGGGCTTGCCGTCCACCCACCCGATGGGGAGACCCAGCCCGTTGACCGTCTCGGGACTTCCGGTCTCCGACGCGCCGAAAACAGCAAGGGCGTCAACCGTGACTCCCTCGGCGGCAAGGGCTGCGGAGAGCGCCCGGACCCAGGCCGCCGTGTCTTCAGCCTTCCGCCCGGCGTCAACAACCAGCCACAACTGGTCTGCGGCGAGCGCCGCGATGTCCGCCGCATGCGTCACGGTTTCGCCCTGCCGGCCGAGACCGTACGCCACCAGCACGGTTTGGCCGGTGAGCACCGCTTGGGCGCGCGCCGCCGTCGCGCCCTGGCGCCCCGCCACGTGGAGGTGCCCGAAAGCTGTCAACGCTCCGGCTGTCCGGACGTCGGAACCGCCCTCGGCGATGGACACTTCCAGCGCTGGTCCCAACGCGTCGTCGCCGAGGCCAAGCAGGATGATCAGGTTGCCGCTGCCGGTAAGCGGCACGGGTACGGCCACAGGAACGAGGTGCCCGACGGCGGCCGCCGGCAACGCGGTCGGCAACCCTTGCGGTCCGCAAACCGGCGCCTGGAACTCCTTTCCTAACTGCTCCAACATCCCGGCAAAATCCGGGGAGGCCGTTGAAACGGCTGCCTCGGGCCGGTGCAGGTCCATCTCGGCCGCGTCGGCTTGCTCCAGGAGCGCGGCGATCGCGGGCCCCTGCAACGCATGCGCCTCCCCGCCCGCAGGGCCCTCCCAACTAACTCGCAGTTGTTGTCGTTCTGGGCCGTCAGAACGACAACTATTGCTAGCTAGTTGGGATGAACCCGCTGCCGGAACTTCGATCGTGGCCTCGTAGCGATTGGCCGCGAAGAGCCCTGCGATTCCGGGGTTGGTGACCTTCTCGGCGGCGACGATCCGAGCCCCGGGCCCGTACTGCTGCTCGGCTTTTTGGCGGATGGCGTCCAGGGATGCGCCCTTAAGCTTGTATTGCTTCGGCATGGCGGACCACCCCCACGGTTTCGATCTGGATGTTTGCGGACGTCACTTCGCGGTAGGACAACACGGGAACACCGCCGTCGGGAGCTGCCACGAGCCGCCGGACGGCGGGGCGCAGCGCCGGGGCGCACACCAGGACAGCTTGCCGTCCGGCATTTGCCGCGGCCTCCACCGAAGACTGCACAGAGGCCAGGACGGCATCCAGCCGGGCTTGGCTCATCACGATCTGGGTACCCCCTTCGGCCGGACGCATGTCCTCAAGCATGGACTGCTCCAGGAGCGGATCGATCATGATGACATTGAGCACCGTGCCGTCCAGGAACTTGGCCGCGAGCGCCGGGCCGAGGGATTGCCGGGCGGTTTCGACCAGGGCCTCGGGCTCGGTGGAAACCTTGGCACGGAGGGCAAGGGCCTCGTAAATGCGCGGAAGATCGTTGATGGGGACCTGTTCTTCGAGGAGGCCCTGCAGCACCCGCTGCACCTCCGCCAGGGACATCAGCCCCGGAATAAGCTCCTCGACGGCGGCCGGGCTCTGCTTGCGCACGCCTTCCGTCAGCACCCTGACGTCCTCGCGGGTCAGGAGCCTTGCGGCGTTGGCGGACACGATCGACGACAAATGGGTCACCAGCACGGAAACCCGGTCGATCACCGTTGCTCCGGTCATTTCCGCGCTGTGGCGCATCTCGCTGGGAATCCACTTGCCGGCCAGCCCGAAGACAGGTTCCACGGTGGAGGTACCCGGCAAGGCGTCAAGGTAATCGCCGAGGGCCAGCAACTTGCCCGACGGCGCCGTGCCGCGTCCGGCTTCCACTCCGGCAATGCGGATGGCATAGGTGGACGGCGGCAGCTCGACGTTGTCGCGCGTGCGGACGGGTGGAATCACGATCCCCAACTCCATGGCGATCTTGTGGCGCAAGGAACGGACGCGGGCCAGGAGGTCGTCCGAGGCGCCGGAGACCATGTCAACAAGGTCCGGAGCCAGCAGGATCTCGACCGGGTGGACACGCATGTCCTGCATGAGCCGCTCGTTCGGGTCTTCTTCGGAGCTTAAGGTGGCCGCTTCCTTGGCGTCCTCCGCCTCGTTGTGCTTCTTCTGCTGCGCCTCGAGGCGCCTCGAGCCGAACAGCAGGGCAGCGCCCACCAGCAGGAAGGGCACGACTGGCATGCCGGGGATGAGCGCCATGGCGACGGCGGCCAGCCCCGCGATGAGCAAGGCGTTGGGCGACTGCATGAGCTGCGAGGAGGCCGTGCGGCCCATGTCTTCCTCGGCATTGGACCGGGTGACGATCATGCCCGTGGACACGGCCATGAGGAGGGCCGGAATCTGGGTGACCAGCCCGTCGCCCATGGTCAAGAGGCCGTAGGAACTCAGCGCGTCGCCGACATTCATGCCGCGCTGCAGCACGCCGATGGCAATGCCACCGACAAAGTTGATGATGATAATGATGATGCCCGCGATCGCATCGCCCTTGACGAATTTCGAGGCACCGTCCATCGCGCCGTAGAAATCGGCCTCGGCGGACACCTCGGCACGGCGTTTGCGGGCCTGGGCGTCAGTGATAAGGCCGGCGTTGAGGTCCGCGTCGATGGCCATCTGCTTGCCGGGCATTGCGTCGAGGGTGAACCTGGCTCCCACCTCGGCCACGCGCTCGGCGCCCTTGGTGACCACGACGAACTGGATGACCACCAGGATCAGGAACACCACGGCGCCGATGATCATGGAGCCGCCCACGGTGACCTTGCCGAAAGCGTCGATCACTTGCCCGGCGAATCCTTGTCCCAGCACCAGCCGGGTGGACGCGACGTTGAGCCCCAGCCGGAACAGCGTGGCCACGAGCAGCAATGACGGGAAGACGGAGAAGTCCAAGGGCTTCTTGACGAACATGCTCGTGAGCAGGATCAACAAGGCGAGCAGGATGTTGCAGACGATCAGGAAGTCCAGCAGCGGCGCGGGTACCGGAACAACTAGGAGCAGTACGATGCCCACGATTCCCACCGGCACGGTGAGCCTGGCGAATCTGTTCATTGCTGTGTCCTTTCTTGCGGCAAACGGTGCATTCCGCGTGCCGCTCCCCTGGCCTTGAGTGACATGACGAACGCCAGGACTCCCGCCACGGCCCGGTACAGCTCCACGGGGATTTCCTGGCCCAGCTCGCAGGCCGAGTGCAGTGCCCTCGCCAGCGGGATGTCTTGGACCATCGGAACCGATGTCGCCTCCGCTTCTTCCCTGATGCGGGCAGCGATCACCCCCGCTCCCTTGGCCACGACGCGCGGTGCCGCTTTACCGGCGTCGTACTTCAGCGCGACGGCGACGTGCGTCGGGTTGACGATCACGACGTCGGCGTCCGCGATCGCGCCGATCATGCGGTTCCGGCTCATGCTCAATTGGCGCGAACGCCGCTGGGACTTGATCAGGGGATCGCCGTCGCTGTTCTTGTTTTCGTCCTTGATTTCTTTCTTGGACATGCGCGTCTTCTTGCGGTTGCGGCGCATGACCACGAAGATGTCCGCGGCAGCTAGGACCAGGCCCGCCAGCACGGCGAACTGGATCAACGAACCGATGCCCCCGACTGCTGCCGAAAGGATGCCGGACACCGGCAGTCCCCCGGCAGTGAGCAGCACCGGGATGAGCCCCTGCACAACGGCGTAAAGGACAAGTCCGACGACGGCGGTCTTGAGGAGCGCTTTCAGGCCGCCCCACAGTGCCTGGGTGCCGAAGATCCGCTTGAGGCCACTGAGGAGGTTGAAGTGCTCGAACTCGGCGCGGAACTTCTTGAAGTGGATGCCGCCCTGCAGCGCGGATCCGGCGAGCACCACCACCATGACCACCCCGAACAGGGGCCCCAGCACTTGGGCCAGGGAACCGAACCCGGCGTCGAGCGCCGCGACGGCTTTGCCGGGCTCGGGGTTCGCGATGACTCCGCGGACGGTGAACAGTTGGTCAGCCGCAGCGTTGGAGGCACGCTCGATGGTGGACGGAATCATGGCCGCGGCGGATCCGACGGCGAGCCAGGCGGTGAGGTCCTGCGAGCGGGAAAGCTGCCCTTTGGACCGGACTTCCCGCATCCGTTTGTCCGTGGCTTGCTCGGTTTTCTCTTGTGAATCCGACATCAGCCCACCCCCATCAGTGTGTTCGCCGCTTGCTCGGCGAGCATGGCAACGAGGCGCGGCAGTGCCAGGAACAGGAACCCTGCAAGCCCGAGGGTGATGAGGACCTTGAGCGGGAAGCCCAGGGCAAAAGCATTCAGGGCGGGCGCTACACGGGTGAGGAGCCCCAGCCCGATATCGGCGAGTACCAACACCACAAGGAGCGGCCCGGCGATTTGCACCGCGGAGAGGAACATCCCGGTGACAGCCGAAATCATCGCGTGCACCGGCTGTGCCAAATCCAGTCCTCCAGCCAGCGGCAAGGCCGTGAAACTCCCGGTCAAGCCGCCGATCATCAGTTGGTAGCCGTCCGAGGCGAAAAGCAGGGCCAGGGCGGCCATCTGCATCAACCGGGTGAATTGGGCCCCGTTGATCATCATCTGGGGATCGAAGCCCTGGGCCATCTGGAAGCCGCTGAAGAGGTCTATCAGGCTGCCGGCCGATTGGATGGCCGCGAAGACGAGCAGAACGAGGAAGCCAAGGACCAACCCGGTCACGAGCTCAAGGACCACGGCCGCGATGAAGCCGGCGGTGTCCTTGGAGGCGTAGCCGGCGGAGAGACGTTGGGAAACGGCGAGCCCCAATCCGATGCCGAGCATCCCTTTGATCCGCAGCGGAATAGTTTGGTGCGAGAAGGGCGGGGCCACCACCAGGAACGCCGTCATCCGGACGGAGGCCAACAAGAGGACCTCAAGCCAGGACTGGTTGAAGGGCAGCTCCACTTCACGCTCCGCCGATCAGCGCGGGTATCCGGGCAAAGAGCTCGTTGGTGAAGGAGACGGCCTCGGTGATCATCCAGTGCCCGCACACCACCAGGGCCACGGCCACGGCGACTGCCTTGGGCACGAAGGAGAGAGTGGCTTCCTGAAGCTGAGTGATGGATTGCAGGAGGGAAATGGCGAGGCCCACCACTAGCGCGGTCACCAAGGCGGGCGCGGCCAGCTTGGCCGCAAGAATCAGGGCCTGGAGGCAAATGTCCAGGACTGCGTGGGTATCCATCAGCCGCTCGAATAGCTCTGGATCAGGGCGGTGATCACCAATCCCCAGCCGTCCACCAGGATGAACAGCAGGATTTTGAAGGGCAACGAGATCATCACCGGCGGAAGCATCATCATGCCCATGGACATCAGCGCGGCCGAGACCACCAGGTCGATCACCAGGAACGGAATGAAAATGACGAAACCGATGATGAACGCTGCCCTGAGCTCGGAGATCATGAACGCGGGGATAAGGGTTTGTAGCGGGACCGATTGCGGGTTGGCCGGGTTATCCAGTTTGGCCGCCCGGGTCATGAGGGCAATGTCTTCTTGGCGGGTGTGGGCCACCATGAAGTGCTGGAGCGGCGCGGACCCCGCCGAAACGGCTCCGTTGAAGTCCAGTGTTCCGTTCAGGTAGGGCTGGATGCCGACGTTGTTGATCTCCGAGATCACGGGCCACATTACGAACAGGGACAGGAAAAGCGCCAGTCCGGCCAGCACCTGGTTGGGCGGGATGGACGGGAGGGACAAGGCGTTGCGGGTCATCGCCAGCACCACGAAGATCTTGGTGAACGAGGTCATCATGAGCAGCAGGGCAGGCGCGACCGAGAGTAGCGTGATCCCGATCAGGGTCACCACCGCCGTGGATGGCTTTCCATCGAGGCCATTGATATTGATGCTGACGTTGCCGTTCGACGGCTGCGCCGGCGCGGTGGGAACTGCGGGCGCGGTGGGTGGCGTCGGGCTGACCGGTGCCGCATGTCCAATTGACGCGCCGAGCCACAGGAAGAGGGCTGTCAGCAACAGGACGCAGAGCACCGCGGGAAGTGTCCTGCGCACGGCCAGCAATATCCTGCCGGTGCGTGGGGCACCGGCAGGCCCAAGAGTCAGGATCAATTCCGGCGTCCCCTGATGGCCTCGGCGGCCTGCCGCCAGGTGGAACCGGCAAGGATGGAGCCGTGCATGGGCTGTGTTTTGTCCGGTTCGCTGCGGCGGTGGATCTCGCTGCGGCGCGTGAGTGCGCTGCCTTGAAATGCAGCGGCTTGAAGCCCACTGCCTTCAAATGCGGCGGCTTGGGGCCCCTTGTCCGCACGTGCCGCGCTACCGGCGTCGCGGAAGATGTCGGCAAAGCTCTCGGGTGCGGGAGCGGTCTCCAGAACCTCCACGGGGACGTCGCTGCTATGCAGGACGTTGATGGCGTGCTCGGTGACACCCAAAAGGAAGCGTTTGTCGCCGGCGTCGACCACCACTACGGAGGCCTTCTGTCCGACACTCTGCCGGCTGACCACCGTCAGCGTGGTGTTGGCCCGGCGTCGGCCCTTGGCCTTTCCTTTGAGAAGGCGGCGCTGCAGGACCCAAATGAGCCCCAGCACCGCGCCCAAGGCCACGAGCACGCGCAGCCCGAGGATGAGCGAATCCATCTAGTAGATTCCCTCGGCGACGTCCAGGATGCGGGTAATGCGCACGGCATAGTCCTGGTCCACGACGACCACTTCACCGTGGGCAATCAGCCGTCCGTTGAGGAGGACGTCCGCGGGTGCACCCGCCGAGCGGTCCAGTTCGATCACTTTGCCCGGTTCCAGGGCGAGGGCGTCGCGCACGGACATACGGGTGCGGCCGATTTCCACGGTGAGGGCCATTTCGACGTTGCTGATCAGTCCAAGGCGTGACGAAACGGCACCCACCTGGGCGTTCCGTGCGGCGGCCGCGTCCTGGACGGTCCCGTGTTCGCGGACCCGCACGGCGAACCAGCCGAATGCCTGCCCGCCGTCGGACGCGGGAGATTGACGCAATTCAAAAACAGCGGTTTCGGAGTCGGACAGCAGTCCGGTGGCGTCTTCTTCACGCAACTCCCCCAGCACGCCGGCGTCGAACGCGTCAGCCGCGTGTTCAATCGCGGGGCGCAGTACGTCAACGACGGACACGACTCCGCCGGAGACGACGCCGTTCAACCCGCCGGCAGCGGCAAGGAAGGAACGGTCGGTGAGGATGAGTGCGAAGTCCGCGGTCACGGCGCCGACGAAAGTGGCAGTGATCGCGAGGGGTGCATATGGCGCAGCGGCTTGGGGCGGGACAATCCCGGAGACGCGCAGCGTTGCAAGGGTCGGCAGCTGCATCGCCAAACGCTCGGCCGCGGACTCGTGCAGGGTCAGGGTGATGCTCATCGCTGGTTCTCCTCGATTGTGACGATGACGGCGGCTGCACGGGAGCCGTTGCGGGCCGGTGCTGCGGTGGCCAGGCGGGTGCCGTTGATGGCGACGTCGAACGGCCGGTTCTCCAGGTGCGGCAGCGGAATGACATCCCCGACGGCGAGGCCCAGGATCTGCGCGGGCGTCACCGGGGTGGGGCTCAACTGGATGGCGACGTCCACCGGCACCTGGGTGACCTGGGCGCGGACAAGCGCCTCGGCGTCGCGGCTGTGGACAGTGGGATTCACGTCGCCAAGCCCGGAAAGGAGGATGTCGGCGGGAATCGCGAGGCTGGCTGCGGCAAGGCTTTCGCCCACCTTCACGGTGAAGGAGGCCACGATCATGAGCTCTGCCGGAGCCGCGGCTTGGGCGAACTGGGAGTTGTACTGGATAACGTCCATGCGCACAGGGGTGGTCAGCAGGGCGCCAAGGGAATAGCTCAGGTCCTCGAGTCCGTCTTCCACCATGCGGCTGATGAGGGACTGCTCGATCTGGGTGAACTTACGATCCGGGACCGCCGTCTCGCTGGCCCCGCCCAGCATGCGGGTGACCCAGGACAATGCCGCCGTGGCAGGAAACTGCATGACCAGCCGCGATTCGCTGCCCTCAATGCGGCACAGCACCATCGCCGTGACCGAAGGGAGGGATGCGGCGTATTCGTCGTAGCTCTGCATGATGAGCTGTTCAAGGGTCGCGGTGGACTTCACGCGGACCTTGGCCGTCAGCTGTGTTCCCCATTGGCGGGCGAACGTCTCGAAGGCGACTTCCAGGACGCGGCTGTGCTGTCGCGGCAAGGTGGTGGGCCTGCGGAAGTCATAGACGTCCACGGTGCGCTGCCGTCCCGCCGATTGATCTTCCTGTTCACTCACGGTTGCCACTATCGGCAAGGAAAGTGCAGGGGTAAGGGACTATTTATCAGAGCCTTTCCGCGTGATGGCATGTCGGATAGGCTAGGTGTGTTGCCCTGGACCCTGGCAGCGCCAATCGTCGGCGCACGCTCCAGGAGGACATCACACATCATGCCAGGCGACCCCAGCACCCGCACCTCCCACGCCCGGCGTCCCGCGGCCACAGCAGAGTCCGAAGCTTGGCGGGATTACCCGTTGGCGGAGATCGACGAACTCATCGCGGAGCTAAAAATAAAAGTGGCGCGCTTTACGTTCTTCCGGTCGATCCAATTCGGCGATGAGAATTCGGAACCCGGAAACGGGGCTGCCTTCGAATCGATGATGGATGCTCTCGAGGACATTTCGGCGGCAGCACTGGGCATCGAATTAGCGTCCCACCAGGAATTTCTCCGGATTCGCCCGGTTACCAGACCCTAGCTCGGCGGACGGTCTTTGCCGCCTATAGAGTCAGGGTCCGGTTGATGACACGCGCTGCCGTGTCATGCAGATTCTGGTTGTTGGCGCGTGCAAATGAGCGCAAGCGCCCGAACGCCTCTTCCATGTTGACTCCGGCAGTGTAGGCAATGACCCCCTTGGCCTGTTCGATGAGGACCCGGCTGTTCAGGGCGCGCTGAAGCTGTTCGTTGACAACCGCCGATTCGCGGATGGTGCGTTCCTGCAGGATGCCGATCGTCGCAACGTCCGCCAGCGCTTGGCCGATGGCAACGTCCTCGGGCGTCAGGGCGCCGGACCGTTCGCCGAATAGACCCATGGCTCCGATGGTTCTTCCTTGAACGCGCATCGGTACCGCGTGGACGGAACGGAATCCCTGCGAAAGGGCGGCCGCCCGGAATTCGTCCCATTGGCCGGTCAAGGACGCTATGTCCTCCACGACCACCGGCGTTCCTGTCCGGTAGCACTCAACACAAGGACCGGAGCCCGCCTGCAGCTGGAGTATTTCAACCAGCTGGCTTCGCTCGCTGGTGGAGGCCAGGACTTGCAGCTCGCCGTGAGGATCTGCAAGCAGCAACCCGGCGGCGGCGGCATCGAGCAGATCCACGGATGCCTCGACGAGCGCATGGAGCAAGTCCAGCACGTCGTAGTCAGCGACCAACGTGTTCGTGATCTTTACGAAGGCCGCGCTGACGCGCTCGGCGCGGCTTGTCGTCACCATGTCGCCATATTACTGCAGACCGCCGCTGCCGTGCGCGTCATTCCCCGGGGCAAAACTCAGGCGTCCCTGCAGCACTGCCTCGGCTGTTTCGCGCAATGTCAGCGCATGCGCGAACGCGTGTGCACGCATCAACAAAAGTGCATCGGCAGCGGAACTCCCTGATTGTGCCAGGACCATTCCCGTGGCCTGGTGGATCTCCCGCCGGGACATCAACGCCGCTTCCACGGCGGGGTTTGTGTCGGGCGAGTTCACCGACAGAACCCCTCGCAACAAATGCCATGCCGTTTGGCCGGCAAGGACCGATGCTGTCGCATAATCGGCGTAACTCAGGCTCCCCGGTTTCGTATTGTGGAGCTCCACAACCCCGAGCTCCAAAGCGCCCAGGGTCACCGGGAACACAAACAGCGCCGCAGCTTCGGTCTCCAGGACTGCTTTGCTGAAAACCGGCCACGAGTACGGATGCGAATTTCGCACATCGGGGACAAGAACCGGGAGCTTGGTGCGCAAGGCTTCCCACCTTGGACCTTCCCCCAAATCAAACTGCAGCTCATCAAGCTTGGCCGCCAGTTTGTCGCTAGCGCACACGAGGGTCTCCGACGCGGCCCCGCCGAACATGGACACGGCTGCACCGCTTACTGGTAGCTGGGTCAGAAACGGCGTACAGAGCTCAGCGCCAGCATCCATGGTGAGCCTCAGATCCCCGAATCTTCCTTTGCGGCAGAACCCGGTTGAACGCGGAACCGGAACAGCTGCTCTTCACCGCTAAGAATAGACCAAGCTACGCGGCCGGAGCCTGCGAAATCCTCACCATGTTGCCCGAAGGATCGCGGAAGGCGCAGTCACGGGGACCCCACGGCTGGTCGATCGGCTCCTGCATGACCTCCGCGCCGGACGCCCTGACCTTCTCGAAGAGCGTGTCGACGTCGTCGGAGCGGAAGACGATCGGCCCCAGGACACCCTTGGTGAGCAGCTCCTGGAGGGAGTCGCCGTCGGCCTTGGACCGGCCCGCATGCGGTTCGGATAGCACGATTTCAACACCCGGCTGGTCCTTGCTGCCGAGAGTCACCCACCGGAATCCGCCTTGCGCGACGTCGTTGAGCACCTCAAGGCCGAGGGCGTCCCGGTAGAAGGTGAGCGCTTCGTCGGGATCGTTGACAGTGATATGTGAGTACTGCAATGAAATAGTCATGGCAACGACGTTAGTCCGGGGCGTTGACGAGCGCTTCTTGAATCCTGCTCGCTTCTTTCCGGAGGGTCACGGCGTTCCGAAGCCGGCGTCGCCGAGCACCTTCTTGCCTTCGCTTCCCGTCACCAAGGCGATGAACGCGGCAGCCAGGTCCTTGTTCTTGCTGGTGCCAACGGTGCCGATCGGGTAGGTGTTGACGGCCTTGTCCGACTCCGGGAAAGTGATGCCCTTGACCTTGTCCCCTGCGCCCTTGACGTCGGTGACGTAGACGAGTCCGGCGTCGGCCTCCCCTGAGGCGACCTTGCCCAGGACGTCAGTCACGGAAGACTCTTCACTGACGGGCTTCAGGGTTGTGCCGGTGGCCTTTTCGATGGTTTGGGCCGCGGAGCCGCAGGGTACCTGGCTGGCGCAGAGCACCACCTTGACGCCCGGCTTGGCGAGGTCCTCGAAGGAACTGATCGACGCCGGGTTGGACGGCGGGACGGCAATGGTCAGGACGTTGGTGGCGAAGTTCTTGGCCGTTCCGTCGAGCAGCTTGGCGTCGGAAAGCTTGCCCATGTTCTTCGTGTCAGCCGAGGCAAAGACGTCCGCCGGAGCGCCTTGGGTGATCTGGGTGACGAGGTCAGAAGACCCGGCGAAGCTCAGGGCCACTTTTGTACCCGGGTTCGCAGCTTCGAATTCGCTGGCCAGCTTGGTGAACGTTGCCTTCAGCGAGGCAGCCGCGTAAACCGTCACCGTGCCGGAGAGCTTTGGTGTTTCGCTTGCGCTGGCGGATCCGCCGTTTGCGGTGCCTGCGGGAGTGCTTGAACCGCAGCCTGTCATGCCGGCCGCGAGGGCGCCGGCGACGAGCACCGCGGCGAAAGGTTTGGGGATGATCCTCATATGGTGCTCTTTCCTTGGGGAGTTTCGATGATGACCGTGGTGGCCTTGACCACGGCTGTGGCGACCGAGCCGAGTTCGAGCCCGAGCTCGCGGACCGCTTCGCTGCTCATGAGGGAGACGACCCGGAAGGGACCGCACTGCAGTTCCACTTGTGCCATGACCTTGTCGGCCGTGATGCCGGTGACCAGGCCGACGAAACGGTTGCGCGCCGAGCGGCCCACCCGGGTGGGATCCTCGGGCAGCTGGGCCTGGTCCCGCGCGACGTGGGCAAGTTCCAGCCCATCCACGGCCAGCCGGCCTGAATCATCCTTGACCGGAGTCAGGATGCCGTTCTCGGTCCAACGCCGGACGGTGTCGTCGCTGACGCCGAGGAACCGGGCCGCTTCAGATACTCGAATATTTGGCATGGCTTCAGAATAATCCTCAAATGCGGTGGTGACGCTATGAAACTTCCGCAAATCAAATGTGACCCGTATTTCCGGCGGCGCTCTGCCCGGGTTAGTGGACGTCCCGGACGCAGCAGAGGTCCCGCCCCATCGGGGCGGAACCTCAGTTGAAGTCGTGGCCGGCTACGGCCTGAGTCAGTCTGCGCCGACCGCCAGCGCTTCCAGACGCTTGCTGGCTTCGTTTCGGCTGGGCCGCGTACGTATCTTCGCGACGCACGCGGGCATGGCAGCCACGGCCAGGTGCTCGCGGGCGCGGTATGTGCTCGGCGGCACGCCGACGAGTTCAGTGAACCGCGAGCTGAAGGAGCCAAGTGACGTACAACCGACCTCCATGCACGCGTCGGTGACGCTCATTCCGCCGCGCAGGAGCGCCATCGCGCGCTCGATCCGGCGGGTCATGAGGTAGTTGTAAGGGGTCTCGCCATAGGCGGCGCGGAACTGCCGCGAAAAGTGCGCCGGTGACATGAACGCATGGCTGGCCATGGTGGGTACGTCGAGAGGCTTGGCGTACTCGCGGTCGATCAGGTCACGGGCCTTGCGCAAGTACGTGAGCCGGGCGATGTCTTCCGGGGTCATGCCACGAGCGTACCTCGGCACGCCCGTCACTTCCATGGTGCCCGACGCCGTCCCGTCACCGCCGCGACAAGCGCACCGGCCGCTATTCGCCGCCGGCCCTCGCCTTGAGCGCCTCGGGGATCAGGGCGCGGACCACTTCGGGCCGGTCCGAGAGGACGACGACGTCGACCCTGCGGTTGAGTTCCATCAGCGCCTCGGTGGAATCATCGTTGACCTGCCTGGCGGATCCGAAGGCAACGGCGCCGATGTGCCCTGGAGAAATTCCTCCATGGTCGACGAGGTACCTGAGGACGTTGACGGAGCGGGCGGAAGAAAGCTCCCACGTAGAGGGGTATGAGGTGACTCCGTTGGCCGCGTGGCCTTCCACCATGATTTCAAGGGCCGCCTTCGCCATGGTCGGGGCGATCATTCCAAGGACCTGGCTCGCGCGGGGCGTCAGTTCCGGCCGGTCGGGTTCGAAGAAGGTCTGCGATCCTACGAGTTTCACGGTGAGTCCGCGTTCGTTGATCTGGAACTGCACATTGGCTCCCAGCCCCGCGGCGTCGAGCTTGGACTTCATGTCGTCGCGCAAAGCGGTGAGCCGGGCCGCTTCCTTGAGTGCGAGGTCCAAGTTGGAGAATCCCTGGGCGTCGGCGCTGGTGTATTCCGGCGGAACGACCGTCCCGCTGGCGGTGTCGACCTTCTGGCTGGCCACCGCGCCGAACCCGGTGGCGAGAGAATTGCGGAGTTTGTCGAATTTGGCCTGGTCCACGGTGGACATTGCGAAGAGCACGATGAACATGCACATGAGCACCGTGACCATGTCCATATAGGAAGCCATCCAGCGTTCGTCGACGTGTTCTTCCGCCGGAGGTGAACCGCGGCGGCGCCGGGACCTCATGCGGCCTTGGACGAAGCGAATTTGCCGGGGCGGGCTTCGTCGTCGTCGCCCTTCTTTCCGGATTTCGCCTTGCCGAGGCGGTCCGGGGGAACCATGGCGCGGAGCCGTTCGGCGAGCAGGAGGGGCTGGGTCCCGTTCTGTACCGCCAGCATGCCCTCCATCAGGAGGGTCATGCGTTCGATTTCGAGCTCGGACAGTCGCTTGAGCCGCGAACTGAACGGCAGCCAAATGAAGTTCGCGGACAACAAACCCCAGAGCGTGGCCACGAAAGCGGAGGCGATCATTGGTCCCAGATGATCGGGTGAGGAGAGGTTTTCAAGGACGTGGGTCAGCGATACCACGGTGCCGATAATGCCGATGGTCGGCGCGTAGCCGCCCAGGCTCGCGAAGAACTTGGCGGAGACGTGGTCGCTGCGCATCTTGGAATCGATCTCGTCCTCCATGAGGATGCGCAATTCTTCGGCATCGGTGCCGTCGGCGATGTTCTGGAGGGCCCGGGCCACGAACGGATCCTTCTCGTCCGCGGCCGCCTCTTCGAGGGAGAGAAGCCCCTCGCTCCGCGCCTTCTCGGCAAGGCTGATCAGCTGGTCGATACTGTCCTGCGGCTTGTCGGTCTTTCCTTTGAACGCTTTGGGGAGGTCCTTGAACGCCCGCACGGTATCGCGGAACGTGTTCCCGGCAAGACCTACGGCCAGGGTGGCACCGAAAACCAGGACCATGGGCGCGGGAAGCAGGAGGGCCATGAGATTGGCGTCTTCGAGGGTCACCATGGCGACCACCGAGCCGAAGGCCAGGAACAGGCCGATTATTGTTGAGGGATCCATGGCTTACCTTCCGTCCGAGTCCGGTGTGCGCACGAGGCTCAAGGGATAGCCCGTGACGGTGGGGAGGTCCTGCGCCCGCCGAAGAATATAGGCGCGGTAGTTCGCAATTAGTTCCACGACCTCCGCAAGGCTTTCGCGCACAACATAGGTAGCGCCGTCGAGGGTCACCAGATGGGTGTCCGGGCTTTCGTGGATCCGTTCAATGATGTCCGGATTCACGGCAAAGCTGGTGCCGTTCAGGCGGGTGACAACGATCATGGGCCGTTTCTGCTTTAGGTAGGGAGGCGCTTGTAGGAGTGCGGTTCAGTTCCTACTGTCGGCCGGAGGCTCGCTCCCGTTAGGCAGTGTCAGCGCAGCGTCGCTGGGCGCACGCGGACCGGTGCGAGGATTCCGATGATCATGACGGCGGTGATGGAACCTGCCGCCATGATCGCCGCGAGCACCACGATCTGGAAGCGCCCTGCCTCAAAGGGAGAAACCCCGCCAAAAATCGCCCCGACGAACGCGCCGGGCAGGGTGACAAGTCCCGTCGTCTTGGTTTGATCGGTTGACGGGATCAGGGCCGAATAGACGCTCCGCCGGGCAAGATCAAGGGTTGCCTGCCTCGGGGTGGCACCGAGCGCGAGCCAACCCTCGACTTCCTCCCAGTGCTCGTAAACGGATTCCTTGAAGCGCCGGCCGGCCAGGACTGCGATGGTCATGCCGTTGCCAATGACGATGCCGCCGATGGCGAGCGCATAGCGGGGAGTGAACGCGATGGCTCCCGTCGCGAAAATGACGGCGAGCGTCATTCCGATGCCAGCGGCCATGGAGCCGCTGACCAAGCCCAAATGATGAAGGCTCCAGCCAATGCGTCGCGTGGCACTCATCGCGGCCACGGCAAACATCACCAGCAGGGCTACTGCCACCCATAGCGGGCTGGTGATCACACCGCCCAGAACAAAACTGATCGCGGCCAGTTGCACGGCTCCGCGAAGGATGGCCAGTGCGGGAGCGAAAGGGTGAGGGGTGCGGAACGCCAAGAGCAGTGCCAACGTGGCCGCCATCAGGACGCCGACGCCGAGGAAGGTCGGCAGGAATTCGGCGAGACCGGGCATGGAGCCAGCTTATCGACTGCCGCAAGGCACTCGCTCAACCGACGACACACCACCTCCATGCATTAGGTCATGTAAATCTTGCGTAATACATGTGATTCCCGTCACAATAGGGCATTCTGGATGGAAGTTTAGGTATGGCTAACCTAAAGTTTCAAGCTGTGAGCCCGCACCCACTTCCCCCGGGCTCCCTTGGATTTGCTCGCAGAAAGAAGCCCTCATGAAGATCCGCGCACATGCGCTGGCCGGCATCGCACTCGCCGCCACTGCAGCCCTGAGCCTGGCCGCTTGCGGCAACGGCACCGCCTCCTCCGCAGCCCCCGAGTCCGCTGCTACTTCCACTAAAGTGGGTGGCGAAATCACCGTCTACAACGCCCAGCACGACACCCTGACCAAGGAATGGGTGGACGCGTTCACCAAGCAGACCGGCGTCAAGGTCACCATCCGCCAGGGTTCCGACACCGAGCTCTCCAACCAGATCATCCAGGAAGGCGCGGCATCCCCGGCCGACGTCTTCCTCACGGAGAACTCCCCAGCGATGGCCCAGGTTGAGAACGCCGGCCTCTTCGCGGACATCGACAAGGCCACTGTGGACCAGGTCCCGGCCGCGTACCGTCCGTCCACCAACAAATGGACCGGCATCGCCGCCCGCTCCACTGTCCTGGTGTACGACAAGACCAAGATCAGCGACGACAAGCTGCCCAAGTCCATGCTGGACCTGGCCAAGCCGGAGTGGAAGGGCAAGTGGGCTGCTTCGCCGTCCGGCGCTGACTTCCAGGCAATCGTTGCCGCCCTGCTCGAACAAAAGGGCGAAGCAGCCACCTCCGAGTGGCTCAAGGGCATGAAGGACAACTTCAAGGCATACAAGGGCAACAGCACCGCCATGAAAGCCGTCAACGCCGGCGAAATCGACGCCGCCTTGATCTACCACTACTACTACTATGGCGACCAGGCGAAGACCGGCGAGAACTCCAAGAACGTCACCCCGTACTTCTTCAAGAACCAGGACCCCGGCGCCTTCCTGTCCGTCTCCGGCGGCGGCGTGCTGAAATCCTCCAAGAACTCCGCAGCTGCCCAGGCCTTCATCAAGTTCGTCACCGGCAAGCAGGGCCAGGAAGTCCTCAAGAACGGGACCTCCTACGAATACGCGATCGCTTCCAACGTCGACTCGAACGCTAAACTCGTTCCCATCAAGGATCTGCAAGCTCCCACGGTGGATCCGGCCAAATTGAACTCCGCAAAGGTCACCGACCTGATGACCAAGGCAGGACTGCTGTAATTCTGTGACCACTGATCTATCGGCTCGCATCTCCCCGGAAGTTCCCGAGGCTTCGGCGAGCGCGACGACGGCGGGCAGGGGCAAGCGCCCCCGCCCGCCTTTCGGCGTTTCTGCAATATCCCTCCTGGCCGTGCTGATCGCACTGTTTTCGCTCATCCCGCTGGGGTACGTCGCTTACATGACGGCCGCGACCGGGTGGGACACCGCCGTCGCACTCATCTTCCGGCCGCGCGTTGGCGAGCTGCTCCTGAACACCGTCATGCTGGTGGTCTTCACGGTGCCGATCTGCCTGGTATTGGGAGTCGGTGGCGCGTGGCTCGTGGAGCGGACCAGGCTGCGAGGGCACCGCTGGTGGGCCGTGGCCCTGGCGGCCCCGCTGGCCATCCCGGCGTTCGTCAACAGCTATGCGTGGGTGACCGCCGTGCCCTCGCTGGAGGGCATCTGGTCCGGCGTACTCATCGCCACACTGTCGTATTTCCCGCTTGTCTACATTCCCGCGGCTGCGACCCTGGGGCGTCTCGACCCCGCGATTGAGCAGTCCGCGGCCTCCCTTGGCTTGGGACCGTGGGCCATCTTCTTCCGGGTTGTCCTGCCTCAACTCCGGATCGCGATGACCGGTGGCGCACTCCTGGTGTCGCTGCACCTGCTGGCCGAATACGGCGCGTTCGCGATGATCCGCTTCGACACGTTCACCACCGCGATCATGACCCAGTTCCAATCCACGTTCAACGGCACTGCCGGGAACATGTTGGCAAGCGTCCTGGTGTTCTTCTGCCTCATCCTGCTCCTGGCCGAAGTCAGGAGCCGCGGTAACGCACGCTATGCCCGTATCGGTTCCGGCGCGCAGGCCAAGCCGACCAGGCTTCCCTTGCACCACTACCAGCTTCCCTCCCAGCTCGCCCTGCTTGCGCTCACCGTTTTGGCCTTCGGATTGCCGATCTTTTTTGTCCTGCGCTGGGTGGTGGCCGGTGGCGCCCGCGTCTGGTCGGCCGACGAATTCCTTCCGGCTCTCCTCCAGACCCTCGCTTATGGCACGGTAGGCGCAGCGGCGACAATCGTCGTCGGCTTCCCCATGGCCTATCTGGCCGTGCGGCACCCCAGCTGGTTCAGCAAGATGCTTGAGCTCTCGAATTACGTCACCAGTTCCCTGCCCGGCATCGTCGTGGGCCTTGCCTTCGTCACCGTGAGCATCCGACTGGTCCCGGGCGTGTACCAGACCTCCGGGGTCCTGATTGCAGCCTATGTGCTGCTGTTCCTGCCGCGGGCCCTGGTCAACATCCGCTCCGGGCTGTCCCAGGCTCCCAAGGAGCTCGACGAAGCCGCACAATCGCTCGGCAAGGCCCCTCTGGTGTCCTTCCTGAAAGTGACGCTGCGCCTCACAGCTCCGGCCGCCGCCGGCGGGGCCGCGCTGGTGTTCCTCGCCATCGTCAACGAGCTGACCGCCACGCTGCTGCTGTCCCCCAATGGCACGCACACCCTGGCCACCGAGTTTTGGAGCAAGAGCAGCGAGATCGACTATTCAGGCGCGGCGCCGTATGCCCTGCTCATGATCCTGTTGTCTGCCCCCATGACGTACTTGCTTTTCCAACAGTCCAAGAAAGTAGCCGGACAGTGACCGAACAATCCCCCTCAAGGCTTCCGTCACCCCGCGTGGCGGCTTCGGTGGCCCCCACCACCAACACGCATCTGGACATCGCCGAGGTCACCAAGAACTTCGGCTCCCAGGCTGTGCTGAAGGGCGTGAACCTCTCCGTGGCCAAGGGTGGGACCACCGCTATCGTCGGTCCATCCGGATCCGGCAAGACCACCCTGCTGCGCTTGATCGCCGGCTTTGAACACCCGGACACCGGCTCCATCAGCCTCAACGGAAACAAGGTGGCCGGGGACGGGATCTGGGTACCGGCCCACAAGCGGCATGTTGGCTATGTGGCCCAGGACGGCGCGCTCTTCCCGCACCTTACGGTGGGGCAGAACATCGCGTTCGGACTGGACAAATCAGCGCTCGACGGCGGCCGCCGCGCCGTGAAGGCCCGTGTCCAGGAACTGCTCGACATGGTTTCCCTCGATGCGGACATGGCAAAGAGGCGCCCCCACCAGCTTTCGGGAGGCCAGCAGCAACGGGTGGCGCTTGCCCGCGCACTGGCCCGCGAACCGCAGCTCATGCTGCTCGACGAGCCGTTCTCAGCGCTCGACGCCGGCCTCCGCGTGGCCACGCGGCGCGCCGTGGCGAAGGTGCTGAACGAAGCCGGAGTCACCACCATCCTGGTGACGCACGATCAAGCCGAGGCCCTGTCCTTCGCGGATCAGGTGGCGATCATGCGCGGCGGGAAACTGGCGCAGATCGGCAACCCGTTCGTTGTGTACACCCGTCCCGCGGACCGGGCAACGGCCGAATTCCTCGGCGACGCAGTCATCCTGGACGCGTGGATGGAAGGCTCCCTGGCCACGTGTTCGCTGGGCGGCATACCCGTACGCCGTCCGCCGGCACAGGGCCTCGTGCAGTTGATGCTCCGCCCCGAACAGATCCGGATTGCTCCCGACGGTCCCATCCGCGGAGTCGTGGTCGACACTGACTATTTCGGACCCGAGACCACCGTGCGAATCAAGCTCGCGCCTCGCGTTGCCGCCGCCGGCGCATCCTTGGCCTACCCGGGAGGTGGCGAAATCATCACCATCCGGCACTGGAACGCTTCCATCACCAAGCCCGGCACGGAACTGTGCCTCCGCGTGGTGGGCGAAGGCGTGGCGTTCCCTGTGGAGGATTAGGGGCGACGGCCGGCGCAGTGCCGGACCGTTGCGCTCCGCATTGCGGGCGTGCTAGCGTTGCGGCGATCGTGATCTATCAGCAGCAGGAGGTGAGTCCCATGAACGCAGTATCCGCAATGGGTGCTCCCCTGCAGTCCACGATCGCGCGACTGAACTAGTCGCCACCGGGAGCGCCAAACAGGCAATTCGCGAAAGGCGACTCCCATGAACACAACACCTTCTTTTCCTTTGCACTCCCGCGATCGGGCGCTGGTCCTCGGTGGCGGCGGATCGACAGGCAATGCCTGGCTGATCGGCGTCATCGCCGGCCTCTTCGATGCCGGGCTGGATGTGACCGACGCCGATCTGACCATCGGCACCTCGGCCGGATCAACGGCCGCGGCCCAGATTGCCGGCGCGACACCAACTCAACTGTTCGTCAACATCCTTGACGCCGTCCCCCCGCAACGGCCCGCTCCGGTCGGGTCCGGGCCGGGACGCGCATCGGCCAGGCCAGTGGTGAACCACCTCGAGCGGATCAACAAGATCATCGCCGATGCCCAGGATGTGGCTGACATGCGCCGGCGACTGGGCGCGGCGGCGCTCGACATGGATGCGGCGTCGGATGGCGCCTGGTCAACGCAATGGCGCACCACTGTCGCCACCCGGCTACCCAGCCAGCACTGGCCTGAACGGACAGTGCTCATCACGGCGGTCGATGCCCGTAACGGTGAACCGGTCGCGTTCGACCGCCATAGCGGCGTCGACTTGGTGGATGCAATCGCCGCCAGCTGTTCCAGCGGCTTGCCTTACAGGATCGGAGACAAGCGGTACCTTGACGGCGGCTATCGATCGAACGCCGAGAATGCCGATCTGGCAGCCGGATACGGACGGGTCCTGGTGCTCTCACCCTTCGGTGGCAGATCATTGCAACCGCTGGAGTGGGGCACGCATCTCGCGACGCAGGTCGACGAACTTCGCGCACGCGGCAGCAGAGTTGAGACGATCTTCCCGGACAGCAACTCCGAGCACATGTTCGGCGCCAATGCCATGGATCTGTCGCTGCGTCCGCCCGCGGCCCAGGCGGGTTACGAGCAAGGCAGAGCCCTTGCCGGGCAGCTCTCCGAGTTCTGGAGCTGAGCCGCCCGGGAGTTGCTGACCCGGGCGGCGTGACCACAACGGTCCATGCCTAGGAGGCCGACCGAGGCGGTCAACCGCCGCCTCGGTCATCTTCGCGGCTCAGCCCCGGCTACCTCATCGATCATAAGAGTCGCATTAATGTCAAGAGTTTTTGCTCCTATTGAGTGACGTATACCTGAAATTGAGTGGTCGAAAGTCATAAATTGAGTAGCGACGGACGGTGGATTGAGTATTGAGACATGCGAGAGGAATGCAATCCGTGATTCCCATTTTGGAATTTGAAAATAATTCCCTCGACCTGTTTCATAAAACTCTTGCCCTCATTTGCCTCATATGCATAATTTGATCGTGAAGCGCCTGTCTCTCTCTGAAAGGTGATCCATGTCAAACAGATCTAAGCTAGGTTCAATCGGAAGTCTTCTACTTGTCGCGCTTGTCGCCAGTGGGGTCGTGGTGTCGAGCGCGGGGGTTGCACAGGCATCGCCAGTTTCTTTAGGTGAAGGGGTTCATTCGCCAAGCAAAGTCAGTACTGTTGCGGTCCCCGGAACGAACATCGTTGTTTCTGGCGCCGGCGCTTGGTCCGCAAGCATCACTCTTCCGGGCACGGCTTCATCCGAAGCTCTCGCAAAACCGGGCAAGATCCCGGACGGCCTTTTCGCCGGGCAAGGTGAGCCGGTTCTGAGCACCAAACTCAACAGTGCCGTGATTAGTAGTTATGCCACAGGCAAGGGAACTCAGACACTGATCAACATTGCTTCAAACACTGCGGATCGAGAATATCGGTTTCCCTTGTCGCTCCCCGCAGGATCAAAAGCAGCCATAGACACTGATGGTTCCGTTGTTGTTCGCACCGCTGAGGGTGCGATTGCTGGGGGTTACAGGGCTCCATGGGCTTACGATGCGCTCGGCAGGGCTGTTCCGACGCGGTTCTCCCTCGACGGAGAGGCTCTCGTGCAGTCGATCGATTTTGATCAGAACACAGCCTTTCCGGTAACCGCTGATCCGAGCGACTTTTGGGGCTGGGCCAAGTGTATAGCGACCGTTACGGCAGAGGTTGCTGCTAACGCTCTGGTCGCCGGTAAAGTCGCTAAACTAGTTGCAAGGTTTGGAAGTATTCAGAGGACCTTCGAAATTCTCTTCCGCGCCTGGAACGCGGCATCCGGGTTGGAGAAGAAGTGGCAAGCTGTCGTTGCCGCCGGCGGTGGTCTTTCTGGAGAGGTTCTAGGCATCGCCTCGATCAAGGAAGCGTGTTTTGACTCCTAAAGGTGCTCGCGACATTCCTATTTCCCTGCTTCTATTTGCATTGGTAGCGGTTCTGCTATTCATAACGGCCGCCGGATATATGCAGCTCTGGTGGTCAATACTTGCTGGTATCGCGCTTGTTGGAACCGGCATCGGAGCTTTCGCTGATTTCCAGCGTCGCAAGAACTAGCTTTTCAAGGTTGGGGTAGAGTGCCCGGGGTTGCTCACCCGGGACAGGCATAGCCTTATGGCATGACCGCAAGCTACAGATACGACGTGGAGATCCTGCATCTCCTCGTGTCATCCGGCCACGCCTATTTCGGCCGCGCACGTGATGGTGCCGCCGAGGTGCCCACAAGGGACGCCGAGCAGGTCGACGTCGTAAGCGGCAAAGGCATCGTCGGTGACCGGTTCTTCGGCAAGGCCGCGCACATGGATGCCGCAGTGACGCTGATAGCCATCGAGTCGCTCGAGGCGATGGCCACCGAGCTGGGGGTCGCGCCTTTTGACCCGCTCCTCACGCGCCGCAATGTGGTCCTCAGGGGAGCCCACCTGGCTCCCCTGCTGGGCGAAGAGTTCGCGTTGGAATCCCGTGGCGGCCTTGTGCGGTTCCGGGGCGGCCGGCCGGCGCACCCCTGTGCGTGGATGGACCAGGTCCTCGCTCCGGGCGCACATGCCGCCATGCGCGGCCGCGGTGGCGTGCGCTGCCAACCGCTTTCGGATGGCCTCCTGCATCGTGGCACAGCTGTGCTAATTAGCCCTGTACCGCTTGATCCTGACAAGGCCGGCGAGGCCACGCTCCTCCGGGCTTCACGGCTTCCGTAGGCCAGTTCCTATGACTGCCGGGGTTCCGCGTCCGATGTAGCGATCGAGGCGTTGGCTTGATCAGCCAAAGAGCCCTGCCGACGACTCGCCAGGAGGAACGGCACCGCGATCAGCTCTATAACGCCGCTGATCGCGAGTGAGGCGGAGTAGCCGTAAACATCGGCGGCCCGGCCGAGCAGCGGCTGCACCACCACTCCACCGCTTGATCCCATCAGCGAGTCGAAGCTCAGCACTGTTGCCCGCTGCTTCGACGGGATCATGTCGTTCACGTAGGCCTGCCGTACCGGTGTGGCCGCCGAGTCGACCATGGCCCAGAACGTCAACAGCGCCAAGGCCACCCAGAAGACATTCGTGAACCCGAGCACCACCAGAATCGATGCGCTCACCACTCCACTCAGAATCAACACCGTAGTGCGTTTGCGAACGAGGCGCCGGATACGCGGTGCAAGCCATCCGCCCACCACCTGCGCCCCCGCCACGATTGCCGCTGCCAGCCCGGCCACCGAGTACGCGCGCGGGTCACCGAAGAGCTGAAGCAGGTACGGCTGCAGGGCATAGAACACATAGATCCCGACGCCGGCACTGAACGGCGCTGCCAACATCACGTACCGCACGGGTGGATTTTTCAAACCGTTCTCGATCGAGGCGTCGAGGACAGCACGGGTCGCCTTGAGTGGATGGGCAGAGCGCTCGGGGGTGAAGCCGACGTCGTGCATCAGCAAGAAGGCCACCACGAACATGGCGAGGAGC
The DNA here is from genome assembly GCF_058781765.1 of Arthrobacter sp. FW306-1B-G06A. Classification (NCBI taxonomy): domain Bacteria; kingdom Bacillati; phylum Actinomycetota; class Actinomycetes; order Micrococcales; family Micrococcaceae; genus Arthrobacter; species Arthrobacter sp. FW306-1B-G06A. The sequence goes on from NZ_JBYSXB010000001.1 coordinate 99,125, forward strand.
ACGCCCACGCGAATCAGGAACGGGACTCCCAGGTTGGTGGCCTGCGCGATCACCCCGCCAGCCACTGAGCCCGCAAGCATGGCGGCACCCGACACCATCTGTCCCCGCCCGAGCACCGTCTCCAAGCCACCCTCATATCCAGTGAAGCGCAACGCGTCGACGAGCCAGGCCTCCACTGCACCCGAGAAGAAGGTGAAGCCCAAGCCGAGCAACACCGACACCACGGCCCACCACAAGAACGGGGCCGAAAGCTGCCAGAGCAGAAAGTAAAGGTAGGTGGATCCGGCCAGTGTCACCGTGCCAAGAAGGAACGAAACGCGGCGTCCCCAACCATCGGCCACCACTCCAGTGGGCACTTCGAAGACGACCATCCCGGCAGTGAAGAAGGCGTTTGCCGCAAAGGCCTCAAGATTGCTGAGTCCGGCATCCAGTAGGAAGAGGGTATTGATCCCCCAAATGAACGAGGCCGCAAGGGTATTGCCGAGGGTCAAGGTGAGATAGACACTTTGGATCTTTCGGGCGGCGGGGTTCATTGGAACGACGGCCCCGCCTTGGCGAGGGGGAACCACGAGGCCATTCTCGTCCGCTTCGGATGCGCACGCCAGAGGCGGACGGGACGGGCTTGAGGGGAGCCCACCGCAAAGCACACCTCACGCCGGCGAAGCCGATCACAACGTCGCCCATCGGGTGATTATCGACGGCTGCGAGGTTGAGCCGGTGGCGGCGGAAGGAGACCCGGGAACCGGAATCCTTCCCGAGCAAATATGGAAAATTTCTGCTGATTTCCGGGATTTTTCGGTGGGCAGGTGTTCTTCGACCTAAGAATGTCAGTGGTCCCTGGGATGCTTTGGTTATGGCCGGAATTCGGGAAACCCAGCTGATGGGGACGGGCGCGCCAGTCGGCGGCGCAGGTCCGGATGCTGCTGTCTCGTGGGCCGAAATAAGAGACCTGCTCGGTGCGGTGGCCTCGCTCCGGCCAGGCGCCGACGGCGCTGAACTGATTGACCAGCTGCGGGCACTGGAGGATTTCAAGTCCGCGGCCGCGGCTGCGCAGGCCCGGATTGCCGTGGCGTTCGATGCGGCCCAGCGCAGCGCCGAGACGAACCTGGGCGTCCCCGCCGACGAGCGCGGCCGCGGCGTCGCAGCCCAGATTGCCTTGGCCCGGCGGGAGTCCCCCGCCAAAGGACCCCGATTGCTGGGTTTGGCGAAGGCCCTCGTGACCGAGATGCCGCATACCCTGGCCGCGCTGGATTCGGGACAGCTGAACGAATGGCGGGCCACCCTGCTCGTGAAGGAAACAGCCTGCCTGTCCGCCGAAGACCGCTGCGCGGTGGACGAGGAGCTCGCCGCCGACACGGGAGCCTTCGACGGCGCCGGAGACAAGGCCATCATCTCCGCCGCCCGGGCCGCAGCCTACCGGGGCGACCCCCGCTCCGTCACCCAACGCGCCAGCCGTGCCGCGGAGGAGCGGCGCGTGAGCCTTCGCCCGGCACCGGACACCATGACCTACCTGACCGCCCTGCTCCCGGTGGCGCAGGGCGTGGCCGTGCACGCGGCCTTGACCCGTCATGCAGACTCGCTGCGCTCCGGCGGGGACGCGCGGTCCCGCGGGCAGATCATGGCCGACGCCCTGGTCGAACGCACCACGGCACCCCAGGAGGGATCAGTGGGGTTGAGGTCCAGCTCGTCATGACCGACCGCACCCTCTTCCAGAGCGATGCCGAACCGGCCCGGCTGACCGGCTACGGGATTGTCCCCGCTGCGTGGGCACGGGCAATGCTGGCTGGGAACGAGGGCCAGGCGGAACCCGGCCAGGCCGGTCCCGGCGGCCAGTCCGCGGACCGGGCCTTCAAGGTCTGGCTCCGGCGCCTCTACACAGCCCCCGGAACCGGGGACCTCGTCGCCGCCGATTCGAGAGCCCGGCTCTTCCCGCCAGGCATGCGGCGCTTCATCCAAGCCCGCGACGAGACCTGCCGGACCCCCTACTGCGACGCGCCCATCAGGCACTTCGACCACATCATCCCCTGGCACGACGGCGGACCCACCAGCCTGGCCAACGGCGCGGGCCTGTGCGAAGCATGCAATTTCGCCAAAGAACTCCCCGGCTGGACAGCACAAACCGGAGCAGCAACAACCCAGCACGGGACACGGCATGTCCTGGACATCCGCACCCCCACCGGACACCACTACCAATCAACAGCCCCACCCCCACCAGGAACCGGGCTATCCATGACCACGGCGGCGCCAGATTCCAGAAGCCACCGACGCAAGCTCCGACACCATGCAAAGGCGCTTAAATACGCCCAACCCGCCAAACTGCGGGCCGCCTAAGTAAGCTATGCCGAGCCGGACGACGTGTCTTTCGGGCCGGTGTCTTTCGGGCCGGTGTCTTTCGGGCCGGTGTCTTTCGGAACCGCGTCTTTCGGCGCCGCATCTTTGGGGCCCGCATCTTTCGCAGCGAGCGGCAGGGTGATCCTCATGACCGTTCCCCGCGGCCCGCTTCGCTCAACCTCCACAGTGCCGCGGGCCCCGGTGATGATTTCACGGACCAGCGCCAAGCCGATTCCGAAGCTGCGCTGGCCTGGTGCGCCCTCCGGACTGTGTGTCCTCACGAAGCGGTCAAAGATCCGGGTCTGGTCCACGCCTTTGATCCCAGCCCCGGAATCCGAAACCGTGACCACTGCGCGGTTGCCGAGCACCGCCGTCGTGATCCCCACCTGGCCGCCAGCGGGGGTGTGTGCCAGCGCGTTGTCGGCCAGCGCAAGGAGGGCGCGACGGAAGCCACTGCCGTCAATGAGCGCGAAGGGCCGGTCCTTTTCCGTCAGGGTGACGCGGACGTTCTTCTCCCCCGCGAGCTGTTGCAAGCTCTCGACGACGGCGCCCGCCACCTTGGCGAGATCGCTCGGCTCTGCGGCTGCGTCCGGAGGCGAGCCGGTGGCTGCGACAAGCAATTCGTTGACGATGCCGGTGAGGGTAGCTGTGTCATTTCGGATGCGGGCGAGCGCTTCCCCCGTTTTTGAGTCCGCGGCGGCATCGCGCTGGGCGAGCTGGACCCGTGCATCGAGGATGGCGAGGGGCGTGCGCAATTCGTGGCTGGCGTCCTGAACGAAACGTCGCTGCAGGGCAAGCGCTTCGCCAAGAGGCCTGATGGCGCTCCGCGCGCTGAGCCAGCCGATGGCACCGGCGAGGAGGATCCCCGCAATGCCGGCAACGATCATGGCCTTCAGGAGGTCCTTTGTGTCCAGATATGCGTAGACGGAGTCGGTTTCGCCTGGTCCCGGCAGCGTTGGATGCTGCGCCTGGTTGAAGAGGTAGATCGCGGCGGACGCAAGCAGGCAAAGAACCAAAACCGCGCATGCCGCGCTGATCCGCACTGCGATCTTCAGGGAGGCTTTGCGGAGCGTCTCCTGGTCCGGGTTCTCAGTCATGGGTGTCGTTCTCAGTCATGGGGGTCGCCGATCTGGTATCCGAGGCCGTGGACTGTCCGGATCACCGTTTTGGAAATCTTGCGGCGCAAATGGTGGACGTAGGTGTCAATCACGCCCGGCTGGTCCGTGGGGTGGAATAAGGCGTTGATGAGGTCTTCACGGGTAAACACACGCTCGGGTTCGCCGGCCAGGATTTCGAGGAGCCCGGCCTCCTTCGCCGTCAGGGTGACGACGGAACCGTACACGGAGCGCACGGAGCGGGCACCGGCGTCGAACTCCCAATCCCCGATTCCCAGGGTCTGCGGCGGCAGCGCGTACCTTCGGGTGAGGGCTCGCAAGCGGGCGGCCAATTCCCTGGCGTCGAACGGCTTGCTCATGTAATCGTTCGCCCCGGCGTCGAGGCCCCGGATCTTCTCGTCGGTGGCACCGAGCGCCGTCAGGATGAGGATCGGGGTGGCAATCCCCTTGGCACGAAGGGCCTTGATGAGTGCGATGCCGTCCATGACCGGCAGCCCCCGGTCAATGACCATCGCATCCCAACTCTGGGTCAAGGCGAGGTGGAGCCCGTCGCGCCCATTGACGGCCAAGCGGACAGAGAAGTCCGGCTCCAGGAGTTCGCTGATGAGCGGCCCCAGGGCGGAGTCGTCTTCGACCAAGAGGAGGGCCGGCCGCTCAGCTGTTGTCATGCTGCCTATTCTTCCCCGGCGTGCCCGTTCGCGGCGCCTACCTTGACGTTGCGCCGCTTTTTGAGCAACTCGACTCCCCACGGCAGGACGGAGACCAAAACCATGATTACGGCAATGGCGTCAATGTTGTTTGCGATGAACTCGTAGTGTCCCAGCCACGAGCCCAGGAGTGTCACGGAGGTCGCCCAAATGACGGCCCCGGCGATGTTCCACAGGGTAAAGGATTTGTAGTTGTAGCGCGCGATGCCTGCGCTGAGCGGCGCAAACGTCCGCACAATGGGGACAAAGCGGGCCAAGACGATTGCGGGGCCGCCGCGGCGCTTGAAGAATTCTTCGGCCGCGTCCAAGTGGGCGGTTTTCAAGACCCGGGCGTCGTCCTTGAACCATCGCCGTCCGAACTTGCGCCCAAGCATGTAGCCGATCTGGTCTCCTGCGATGGCGGCGGCTGATACGACGGCGATCAACACAGGCAGTTCAAGCTGCAGTTGCTGGTGAAGCAGGCCCGTGGTGAACAGCAAGGAGTCACCGGGCAGGAAAGGGAAAAGGAGACCGGATTCGATGAAGACGATCAGCGCCACTACTCCCAGCGCCGCAGGGCCCAAGCCCTGGAGGAGGGTGGTGGGATCAAGGAATGCGGGCATGGCGGAAAGTACGTGCATGGGGTCCTCCTCAGGATCCGTGTGCTTGGGTTGGGGCTGCTTCCGAGGCGGCTGCTTCCGAGGCGCCTGCTTCTGATGCAACGCCAAACGGTAGCCGCGCGAAAACCCGAGGGGCGTACCGGTTCCAGAGCCCGGCCAAGACGATCACTGCGGCGCTGGTGGCCAGGAATGACGCCACAACGTCGCTGGGGTAATGGACTCCGATGTAGATACGCGACCACGCCACCACCACGGCCATGACAGCACCGGCCCACGCAGTGATGACGCCCCACCGGCTTCCCCGGACCAGGAAGTACAGAGCGAAGGCGAGCGCTACGGCGAAGGCGGTGTGGCCGCTGGGAAAACTGTTGGAACCCGTTTCCGGAGCCAGGGGGTCGAAAAGAAGCGCGGGGTTGGGCCGGTGGCGGGCAACGATAAGTTTGAATACCTCGCTGGCAACCCAGCCCGAACATGCGAAGAGCACAAACATGACAGCCCGCACGAAGGACTTGCGGACCAGGCAAAGGTACAAGCCGATCACGAGGACAATGCAGACTCCCGCTACGGGGGCGAAGAGGACGTTCAAAGCCATGGCCGCGGTGGTCAGTGCGCCCACGTGATGGCGGCTGAGTTCCTGGTCAATACCGAATTCCCCAGTGGTCAGGCCTGCTACCGCCTGCACGCTGAAGCCAATGGCAAGGACGGCCGCCGCGAGGACAATGCCCCACAGGAGCCAGAACCTCGTCTGGGGAAGCAACGGCACACTGTGACGGACGACGGCGGAAGCGCGGCCTTCCGTGGAAGTGTTCTGCTTGGGGTGTGATCGCATGGTGTCTCCGGTTCGGGGTGACGGCCGTTGTGCGGCCTGTTTCCACTCTCCCGTGGGGCACTTAAGAAGCTCTTAAGAACTCCTGGACACGGCCCTTTCCCCTTGACCCGCACGTGGATGGGCCCCAGAGTTTAGGAACCTACTGTCCGCCACATAGAAGGGTCTGGGATGTCCGAATTTGCGATCTCGAAAGACGGTACCCGCATCGGGTATGACCAATACGGCGAAGGACCTGCCGTCATCCTGGTTGGCGGCGCGATGCAATTCAGGGGCTTCGACTCCAACACCATGGAAATGGCCAAGCTCCTGGCCGCCAAGGGGTTCACGGTGCTGAATTACGACCGGCGCGGCCGAGGGGAAAGCGCTGAGGCTCCGTCATTCAGCCTGAAGGACAACATCGACGATCTCGCCACGCTCATCGACATCGTGGGCGGCCAGGCCGCGCTCTTCGGGAGCTCGTCCGGTGGCTCGATTTCCCTGGCAGCGGCGGCAGCAGGCTTGCCCGTCACGAAGCTCGCGCTCTGGGAGACTCCGCTGAGCGAAGAACTCGGCGCCGGCGGGGCTGAATTCTTCGCCGGGCTCCAGGAACGGGTCGCCTCCGGCGACAAGGCTGGCACCATCGAGTACTACATGAAGGATATGCCGCCGGAGTGGCTGGCCGGAGCCAAGAACAGTCCAGGATGGCCCGTCATGATCGAATTGGGCCCCAGCCTTTTGGCCGACGCCGAATCCCTCGCGTGGTCCCAGTCCGCGCCTCGGGCAGAGCTCTGGTCCGGCATCACCCAGCCCACCCTCGCGATAGTCGGCGAGCAGACCGTCCCGATCATGCCGAAAGCGGCCGACTCCATCGTGGCCAACATCCCGAGCGCCCGCAAAGCTACCATTCCAGGCGCCAACCACGGCTGGGAACCTAGCGTCATGGCCGACGCCTTGGCCGAGTTCCTCGCCGAGTAATACGGCACTCGCTTTCACCATGAACCTGGCCGGGATCGCCGTCGAGCTCTACACACTGGTTCCCTCGGCCTTCACGGCGGCCCGCACTGCGCGGGCCAAGGAAGCCAAGTCGGATGGGGATGCCGAACTGGCGAAACAAATCGCCCAGTTGCCCAAGCCTTCGACGGCGGCGTGGGCCGTCAACATGCTTGTCCGGCACGGCACCAAGGAATTCGCCGGCGTCCTGGAGCTTGGGGCCTCGCTCGGGCGAGCCCAGGAGCAGCAGGATCACGACCGTCTCCGCACGCTCGGCCAACAGCGCCCGCGCGTCCTGGGCGCCGCCGTCGAGCAGGCCCGGGCAGTGGCGGAAGGCCTCGGTGTCAAGGTCAGCGGCGCCGCCGCGATGGAGATCGAGGCCACGCTGAGGGCGGCCATGACGGATCCCGGCGCCGCCGCGGCGCTCCGCAGCGGGCAGCTTGTGCGTTCGCTCGCCACGAACGGATTGGAACCCGTGGATCTCTCGGGCGCGGTGGCGATTGCGGGCGCGCTTCCCGCGGTGGACGCCACCCAGGAAGAGCCCGACGACGGCGGGCGGCAACGGGGGCGGGCAGACTCACAGCGGGCTCGCGCCGACTCGGAGCGCGAACGCGAGAAGGCACAAACCGTACTCGCGGAAGCAGAGCGCAGTGCCGACAGGGCCGACCTGGAACTCGCGCAGGCCGAGCGCAATAAGTTGGAGGCCGTGCGCCGAAGCGAACAACTCGCCGTCGACGTCAAAGCCGCCAAGGACAAGCTGGCTGCATTGCAACGGGAGCTTGCCGCGACGGAGTGGGCGATCACCCTGGCTGAGCGGGACCGCAAGCTGGCAGCCCGGCTAGCCGAGCGGGAGCGCCGGGCCGCGGAAACGGCACGGGCCCGGTTGGAGGGACTTTCTTAGCGGGCGCAACGTCCGGTATACCGGACATTCCGAGGCGTATTCTAGGACAATGTACAGTCAATCGGTGCGGCCCAAGGCGCCGGCCGCGGCTCAGGTGCTGGCGGTTCTCAGATACGTTGCCGGACAGGCCGGCCCGGTCAGCGCGTCCATCATTGCGCGCGATGTTGGACTGCCTCGGTCCACCACGTATCAGCTCATTGCCTCCCTGATCGATGACGGCTTCCTGGTCCATCTTCCCGAGGAGCGCAAGTATGCCTTGGGAGTGACCGCCCATGAGTTGGGGACCGGGTATTCGCGGCAAGCTCCGATCCAGCGGATCGCCCGGTTCCCCCTGTCCCGGCTCGTCGCCCGGACCCGCCGGACTGCCCATCTTGCCGTGATGCACGGGCGCGACGTCGTTTACGTGATCGAGGAGCGGGCGCCGCGGCAAAGCCCCCTTGTCACCGACACCGGAGTCCGGCTTCCTGCCCACCTGACGGCCAGCGGCAGGGCGATGATGGCCCAGATGGACCCCGCCCAGGTGGCTGCGCTTTTCCCTGGGCCAGAGGCTTTCGCGGAGCGCCACAGCAAAGGCCCGCAATCCTTGCCCGCGCTGCAGGATCTCTTGGCGCGGGCACGGTCGCTCGGATATGCGTGGGAGCAGGACGAGGTCACGGAGGGGTTTTCTTCTGTGGCGGTCGCCGTCCTCGACCGGCAGCGCTATCCCGTGGCCAGCGTGACGTTAACGGTGTCGAACCGGGCGTTTCCCGGCGGAGGCACCCGTCACCGGGCCAAGGACGCCGAGACCCCGGAGGAAAGGGCGGTCCGCATCGAGGACGTCGCCCGCGAGTGGATTCCGGAAGTGACCAGGTGCGCGCGCGAAATTTCCCGCAGGCTGGGCACCCAAGCCTGACCCCGACGTCGTTCCCTCTGGTCGACTGGGACGCTCGCTCACATATAGGGCCAAATGCAGGGACGCTCGCTCACCAAAAGTGAGCGAGCGTCCGCCGAAAACACCCCAAAAGTGAGCGAGCGTCGGAGGGGGCACAACCCAAAGGCTAGACTGCCGCGGTGTTCGACGCTGAGCCGGCTAGCGGCGCTATTGCCCCCGAGTCCGATTCCGCGGGGTCGGGTTCCGTCGGGTAGACCATCTCGGCCGGTGCGTTGGAGTTCCTCTTCGCCAGCGGGTAGAACACGATTGCCGTGACCACGAGGCCTACAAGCCAGGAGATGTCCGCCCCGCCGAGAAGCTCGGTCATCGGGCCGGTGTAGAGGGTCTGCGCCAAGAACGGGATCTGGACGACGATGCCGATCGCGTAGCTGAGCAGCGCGGTCTTGTTCCAACGGCCGTAGCGACCGTTCAGGTCGTAGAGGGCCGGAATGTCCACCTTCTCCTTGGAAACCAGGTAGTAATCCACCAGGTTTATGGAGCTCCAGGGGATGAACACCATCAGCAGGAGAAGGACGAAGTTCTTGAAGTTGGCGATGAAATCGGGGGAAGCAAGCACTGCGATGAGCACCGAGAGTCCGATAAAGCCGATCACGTAGGCGAACCGGGTCCATGACGCCACCGCGGACTTGCGGGTGAACGCCGTGACCGAGGTAAGCATGGTCATGTAGCCGCCATACGCGTTCAGCGTGTTGACGGTCAGTTTTCCGGTCACGATGACCAGGTAGATGACTACCGCGATCAGTCCGCCTCCACTCAGGTTCCCGAGGAAAGCGACTTGGCCGTCCAGGAACCGTGCACCCTTGGGCAATGCGAGGGCGGCGAAGAGAGCGCCCAGGGTCATGGACCACTGGGAACCAATCACCGTGCCGAAATAGGCCGACATGAAGGTCTTGCGTGCTGGGGTTTTGGAAGGCAGGTACCGGGAGTAGTCGGCGACGTACGGGCCGTAGGTCAGCTGCCATCCGGCGCCCAGCGAAATGGCGAGCAGGAAGGTGGGGAACTCGAAACTGCCGGCTCCCAAGAGTGCGCCGACGTCCTGGCTGGCCAACAACCTGATGCCCAGGTAGGTGAAGCCGAGGATACCGACGACGGTGGCAATGCGGCCCAACATGTGGATGTACTTGTAGCCCAGGGTCGCCACAACGATGGTCAGCACCCCGAAGACGATCATGCCCACGGCCGGGGTGCCCGTGTGGAGGATGAGGCTGACTGCCTGTCCGGAGAGGACCGTACCGGTGGCGGCGAAGCCGAGGTACATCACGACCACCAGGACCAAGGGAATCACTGCCCCGAAGATCCCGAACTGTGCCCTGCTGGAAATCATCTGCGGCAGGCCGAGCTTCGGCCCCTGCGCCGCGTGGAGCGCCATCACAGCACCGCCCAAGAGGTTTCCGATCAGGAGGCCGATGATCGCCCACAGCGCATCCGCGCCGAACAGGACTGCCAAGGCGCCGTCGACAATAGCCGTGATCTGCATGTTCGCCCCGAACCAGAGCGTGAACTGCTGGCCAGGCGAACCATGGCGTTCATTTTCCGGGACAAAGTCGATGGAACGACGCTCAACGCGCGGCCCACCCGTTCCCGCTTTTCCTGTGGCCTGCATGCCTAATCCTCACTTTGACAACCGAAGTCCGATGTCCCCAACTGAGAATCAATCAGAGCATGCAAAGTGACAGTGATCACGGAAAGGGGGCGATGTTTAGTCCGATATCCCGGACGATAAGCCACGAGCTGTTGTTCACCCGGATTGATGGCCGTCGCCGCCGGCGAGGCCCATGAACATCGTCTTGTGCAACACGTCCACGTGCCGCCGCGATACCTCCACCGCGCCGCGGTCGTCGCCGGCGCGCAAGGCGTTGACGAGCGCAATGTGGTCCCGATTGGACTCATGGAGAAACTCGATCGGGTACGGGATGAAGTATGCGTAGAGCTCCGCCAGCGCTTCGTTGTAGACGTCGACCGCAGCTCCCAGGCCCGAGCACGCCGCGACCAGCCTGTGAAACCTCTCGTCGGCCTGGTGATACTCGGACCAATTGCTTGATCCGGCCATCTCATGAGTCAGCCGCTCCAGCTCATCCAGCTGCGCTGCCGTGGCGTTGACGGCGGCGAAGTGGGTAACCGCGCATTCGAAGAGCAACCGACGGTCCACCAGCCGGTTCACTGCATGGGATTCGGCTGGCGACGCAGCGAGCTCTTCAAGGACGTTTTGCGGCGGCTCGTCGGCGACGAAGGTTCCGCCGCCGCGCCCCCGACGGCGGACAACGACCCCCTGGTCGGCCAGGCTCGCTAGGGCCCTGCGGGCGGTGATCGGGCTGACCGAAAGGCCCAGCGCGACGTCTTGCTGGTCGGGCAGCCTCTCCCCCGGCTGAAGCAGTCCCAAGGATATGGCCATGCCGATCCGCAACCGCACGGCGTCGATTGCGCTCCGGCGGTCGATTCCGAGCAAAGGGGCAGCATCGATGGGTGAGTGGCCGGTGGTGTCCTCGAGCTGACGGGTCATATCCGCTACTTTACGGGGCAAAATCCACCTTCCTTTTATTTGATCATTATGATCTAATATGAGGCGAGTCACAACGACAACGTGGAGAAACCAGTGCAACGCATCCTTCCCCTCATCGCCGCCCAGGCGGCACCCCGACTGATCGGCGAACCGATCGAGGCCTTCGCTGCCGAAGTCGCCGCCGCCGTCGCGGTCCAACCGCACAGCAAGCTCGTGGTCTTCCCGGAGCTGCACCTTTTCGGGGACTCCAACCCGGACCTGCAGCGTACGGAAGTGCTGCAGGACTCGGCCGAGCCGCTGGACGGTCCGCGCGTCAACGAACTGCGGCAGCTAGCCGCGGACTTGGGCATCTGGTTGGTTCCGGGCAGCGTCTGCGAGCGCGGCCCCGAGGGGCAATTGTTCAATACCCAGCTGGTCCTTTCCCCCGAAGGCGAGCTCGCCGGCTACTACCGCAAGGTCTTCCCTTGGCGCCCCTTTGAGCCCTACGACCCCGGCGACCGGTTCACCACCGTCGACCTGGAAGGGATCGGCAGGGTGGGGCTAAACATTTGCTACGACGCTTGGTTCCCCGAGGTGACCCGCCAGTTGGCGTGGATGGGCGCCGAAGTGATCCTCAACGTCGTTAAGACCACGACGCCGGACCGCAAGCAAGAACTCGTCCTCGCCAAGGCAAACGCGATCGTGAACCAGGTCTTCATGGTCAGCGTCAACTGCGCGGGACCCACCGGCAAAGGCCTCAGCCTGATCGTCGACCCCGAGGGGAACACCATAGCCGAGGCCGACGACGACGCGCCCACCCTTCTCGCCGTGGAACTGGACCTCTCCGCCGTCGAGCATGTCCGCGAACACGGGACCGAAAACCTCAACCGTCCCTGGTCCCAATTCCGCCCCGGCGAGCCGCCCATCGAGCTGCCTGTCTACCAAGGCCGCATCGACCCGACCACCTGGACCCCACGGTCCTCCAACTCCTAAGGAACCACCGGTGACAACGCAACCGAGCCTCACGCGCGCCCTGAAACTGCCCTCGCTGGTCCTGTTCGGGCTGGCCTACCTGACCCCGCTCATCGTGCTGGCGATTTTCGGCGTGATCGCCGAAACCACCGGCGGAGCATCCCCGTCGGCCTATCTGGTGGCCATGGTCGCCATGCTCTTCACCGCGCAGAGCTACGGACGCATGGCCGTTGCCTATCCGGTGGCCGGCTCCGCGTACACCTATATCCGGCGCTCCATCGATTCCCGGATCGGCTTCCTGGCCGGTTGGGCTGTCCTGCTGGACTACCTGTTCCTGCCGATGGTCATCTGGCTCATCGGCGGCTCGTACCTCACCGCGCAGTTCCCGGACATTCCCATCGGGGTCTGGATTGTCGCGTTCATCGCGATCACAACGCTGCTCAACGTGGTTGGCGTCAAGGTGGCTGACAAGGCCAACTACCTGCTGATGGCATTCCAGCTTCTGGTGATAGTCCTTTTCGTGGCCTTGTCCGTTGGAACCTTGGTCTCGACCTCCGGCGCGAGTGCCCTGGTCAGCACCGCTCCATTCTTCAACGACACGTCGAGCTTCGACAAGATCACCGCTGGCGCTGCCATCGCGGCGTACTCGTTCCTGGGTTTCGACGCCGTGTCCACCCTCACCGAGGAGACCATCGAGCCGAAAAGGACCGTACCGAAGGCGATCATGCTTGTGGCACTCATCGGCGGCGCGATCTTCGTCGTCGTCTCCTACACCACACAGTTGATCCACCCCGGCGGGGTGTTCGACGATTCGGCGTCGGCGGCGTCGGACATTGCCCTGAAGATCGGCGGACAGTTCTTCGGCGCAGTCTTCCTGGCCGGACTCGTGGTGTCCCAGTTTGCCTCCGGACTCGCGGCGCAAGCCAGCGCCTCACGATTGCTCTACGCCATGGGCCGGGATTCCGTCCTGCCGAAGAAAGTCTTCGGGGCATTGAACAAATCCTTCCACACGCCGGTATTGAACCTGGTCATCACCGGCGCGGTGGGACTCATCGCCATGTTCCTGGATGTCGCCACCTCGACGTCGTTCATCAACTTCGGTGCCTTCACCGCCTTCACCCTCGTCAATGTCTCGGTCATTGCCTACTACCTGCGCCAACGACGCTCGGGGAACCGGCTCAGCGTAATGTTCTACGTGGTCATGCCGGCTGTGGGTGCCATCATCGACGGTTTCCTGCTCTCCCAGCTCGATTCGAATGCCATCACGCTCGGACTGATCTGGCTCTGCGTCGGCGTCGTGGTACTCGGCATCATCACCAAGGGGTTCCGGAAGGCGCCGCCGGAAATGGTGATGGAGGAAAAAGAAGCCGCGCTGGTATGACGACGGAACACAGTAAACGGGGAGAAACGAGGACTGCGTGCGCATCACCCTAGCCCAGCTGGATTCCGGCACGGACGTCGGCCGCAATCTCGACCTCATCGCGGATTACTGTGCCCGGGCCGCCTACGAGGGCTCTGAGCTCATCGTGTTCCCGGAGTACTCGACGTACGAGAAAAGCCGGGTGGACCGGAGCTTCGTGGACATGGCCGAACCCCTTGACGGCCCTGTGGCTTCCACCCTCTGCGCGACGGCCGCACGCTACGGGATCGCCGTCGTCGCGGGTCTCCTGGAAGCGCCTGGTGACGGAGACGGAACCAAAGAACCGGACCGGGCATTCAACACCTTGGTGGCGATCGGTCCGGACGGTTCCCTCCTCGCCAGCTACAGGAAGATCCATCTGTTCGACTGCCAAGGATTCCGCGAATCGGAATACATCAGACCGGCGCCGGAACCATTGCCCGTCACCTTTTCCTGCGGCGGCATGACGTTCGGGTTGATGACCTGCTACGACCTGCGCTTCCCCGAGTTGGCGCGCATTCTGGCCGACGCCGGGGCCGAGGCGCTCCTCGTCTGTTCTTCGTGGGTTCCCGGTACCGCAAAGACCGAGCAATGGGCCACATTGGCCAAGGCCCGGGCAATAGAGAACGGCGTGTACGTGGCGGCGGTCTCCCAGACTCCACCGGTATCCATCGGCTACAGCATGCTCGTGGATCCCCTCGGGACTGTCCTGCACAGCCTCGACACGGAGCCGGCCACCGCCACGCTGGACCTCTCCCCGGATGCCGTTTTGGCAGCCAGGGACCAGTTCCCCACATGGCGGCACCACCGGCTCCCCTAGGAATCTCGCGGCCTCTTCTAGGCCGCCCCACTCTGTGCTAAACCAAAGTCAAGATGCACCGATGCTCCGAAGGAGATGCACCATGAGCGCAACGACGGACAAAGGATCGGGCCGAGGGCTGGAGATCCGATCGATCGACTATGTTCCACTGAACGAGCGCCACGGCAAGGTCTCGCACATCGGACCGCTGTGGTTCGTCAGCAATGCCCAGATCGCCACCCTGGCAGTGGGGTTGATCAGCATCACCACCGGCGGCAACTTGATCTGGTCGCTGCTCGCGATCGCCATCGGGGTACTCGTCGGCACGCTGTTCATGGCCGCGCACTCCTCGCAGGGCCCCCAGCTCGGCCTGCCACAGATGATCCAGTCCCGGCCGCAGTTCGGCTACATCGGCGCCCTTCTGGTTTGGCTCTTCGCCTACCTCCAGTACGCCGGCTTCAACATCTTCAACACCATCCTGGCCGGCCAAGCGATCTCGGAGTCAGTCAACTTCGGGTCGCAAAACTTGTGGTTCTGGGTGGTCACCATTGTCGCCGTCGTCATTGCCCTGTTCGGCTACGACCTTATCCACGCCTTTGAGCGCTACCTGACGTACCTGACCATCATCATGCTGGCGTTGCTCACCATTGCAGCCGTGAAGCTGGCCATTCCGGCTGGCGCATACAACCTGGCTGACTTCCACATGGTGCCGTTCCTGGGCCAGCTGGGGGTCGCGGCCGGCTACCAGATTTCCTGGGCCATCTACGTCTCTGACTACTCCCGCTACCTTCCGCCGGCCAGCGGGCGGGGCACTTTCAGATGGACGTTCTGGGGCAGCGCGCTCGGCGGTATTTGGGTGATGTTCCTGGGCGCGTACATCGGTGCGGCCGCCGGGGAGAACTTCGAAACCATCGGCTCGATCAAATCCACGGCCGACCAGCTCTTCGGCGGATTCGGTGGCATCGCCCTGTTCGTCGCCGCCCTGGGCTTGCTGTCCGTGACGGCCCTGAACATGTACGGCGGTTCGCTGACCTTGATATCGTCCATCGACAGCGTGCGGCAGATCCGGCCAACGCTAAGGCTCCGGATCATCACGATTTCCATCACCGCCCTCATTTCCGTGGTCCTGGCTAACCTGGCCTCGGCCGACTTCCTCGCCAACTTCAACGACTTCCTGCTATTGGTCCTGTACTTCTTCATTCCGTGGACGGCTGTCAACCTCACCGACTACTTCATCGTCCGCAAAGGCCACTACGCCATCGCGGAGATCTTCAAGCCCGATGGGATCTACGGACGATGGGGCTGGCCCGGCATCATCTCCTACCTTGTCGGCTTTGTGGTGATGATTCCCTTCTTCTCGGCCGGCAAGCTCTTCGTCGGGTTCATCGCCCACGCCCTGGACGGCGCCGACATCTCGCTGTTTATCGGGCTCCCGGTCTCCGCAGGGCTGTATTGGCTAATGACCCGACGCATCGACGTCGAGGCAGAGACCCGCATGGCCAAGGAAGAGGCCGACGCCCTGGAGGCGGCTGCGCACGAACACCTGCTTCCGTAACTCCGCCGGACTAATGGGGTAGGAGTCAGGCAGTGGTCCAACCCCGGCGCCTCAGTTGATCCTGCGATTGCCGAGCCAGCTGACCATGGCGGGGTCGCGGTGGTCGAAGAAGAGGCTGGCCCCGGTGTCCAAGGCGGCGATCCGGCTCATCTGCTCGTCGGTAAGGGTGAAATCGAAGACGTCGAGGTTCTGGGCCATGCGTTCGGGCCGGACGGACTTGGGGATGACGACGACGTCGCGCTGGATGAGCCAACGGAGAACCACCTGTGCGACGGACTTGCCGTGCGCATCGGCGATGGTGCTGAGAAGCGGGTTGGTGAACAGGTTGTTCTTGCCTTCGGCGAAGGGTCCCCAGGACTCGACCTGGACACTGCGTTCGCGCATCATTGCCTGGTCGGCCGCGCGCTGGTGGAAGGGGTGGGTTTCGATCTGGTTGACTGCCGGGACGATCTCGTTGTGGTCGATGAGATCTACCAGCCGGTCGAGGTGGAAATTCGAGACCCCGATCGCGCGGGCAAGGCCGTCCTGGTGGAGTTCCTGCATGGCGCGCCACTCGCTGTAGTAGTCGCCCAACGGCTGGTGGATCAGGTACAGGTCGACGTAGTCGAGTCCGAGGCGGCGGAGTGAGTTGTCGAAGGCGCGCTTGGTGTCGTCCTGGACGCTGCCTGCCGGGGCGTGCTGGATCCAGAGCTTCGTGGTGATGAAGAGTTCGTCGCGGGCGAGGCCGCTGTTCTTGATGGCCAGGCCAACGGCCTCTTCGTTCAGGTAGGAAGCGGCGGTGTCCAGGTGGCGGTAACCGGCGTCGAGGGCGGCTTCCACCGCGGCCTGGGTTTCCTCGTCCGGGATCTGGAAGACGCCGAAGCCGAGGATCGGCATTTCGACGCCGTTGTTAAGGGTGACGGTATTCATGGGTTTCCTTCGCTTGGATGGGGGTTATCGGCTGATTTGGGCGTGGGCGGCTTGGTAGTCCTGTTCACTGACGGGCTCAAGCCAGGTGGCGCTCTCCCCGTTGTCGTGCTCCACCAGGGCCAGGTGGCACATCATGTTGTCCTGGGTGGCGCCGTGCCAGTGTTCCTCGCCGGGGGGCGTGTGGACCGTGTCCCCTGCGCGCATGAGGATCACACTGCCGTCCCGGGTGGCAACGAACCCGGTGCCATCGGTGCAGTGCAGGGTCTGGCCAAGAGGGTGGGAATGCCAGTTCGTACGGGCACCGGGGGTGAAGCGGACCATCGCCGCCACGAGACGTGAGGGCGCCTCGCCGTTGTGGAGCGGATTGAGGTAGACGTCTCCCGTGAATCTCTCCGTAGGGGCTTTGACGGTCGGGGTGGGGGGAACGAGTTTCATGGCTTCTGCCTTTCGCTAGTGCCGTGATTGTTGTGCGTGCCGAAGCGGCAGGGACACCGCTACGAGGACCAGAAGGAGAAGGGCCGTGATACTCAGGTTGATGCGCAATCCTGCCATGAAGTTCTGACCGGCGAGTGCGGCACCGAAGATCGCGACGCCGAGGGAGCCTCCGAGCTGCCGGGCGGTATTGACCGCGCCGCTGGCGGTCCCCGCCAACTCGGCCGGCACGTGGTCCAGGATGAGGGCAATGATCGGCGGAACCGTGAAGGAACCTCCGACGCCGACGGGCACCATCAGGAACGCGACGAGCAGGGTCGGCGCATTGCCTGGCAGGAGGCAGAGGCTTGCCAGCCCCGCGGCCATCAGCAATTGGCCAGAGACGATCGCGACTATGCGCCCGAATCGCTCCGCGAACCTGGCCACGAGGGGATTCAGGAGGGCAACAAGCCCGGTCATGGGCAGGAACAGAAGCCCGGTCTCCAGGGCGCTGGCTCCGCGTTCCTGTTGGAAGTAGAGGCTCTGGAGGAAGACGACGCCGTAGAACGCCGCCATGGTGACCCCGGCGACAATCAGGGCCGTGGAGACTGCGCGTGAACGGAACAAGTCGAGCGGGATCATTGGGTGGCTTCCCCGTGCTTGTGCTGCCACGAATACGGCTGCGGATGCGACACATATGGCGAACGTCAACAGGATGTGGGGGCTAGGAGCCACTCGGGAGAGGACCAGCAGGGCTGCCACTCCCACCGGAAGGTTGACGAAGAAGATCAGTCTCCAGTCCCAGTACACGATTGCCCTTCCGCGACGCGCAGGATCGTGGAACGCCTCCCGGAAGAGGGCGAGGGACGTAGGGGTAATCATTGCCGCACCGATGCCCTGCAGGACCCGTCCGGCGATGAGTGCAGGAAGGCTCGGGCTGAACCCGCATGCCATCGAGGCAACGGTGAAGAGAATCATGCCGATGCCGTAGGCGCGACGACAATCTGGGCGTCCAAGGCGACCACGAAAAATCCGAGCATGGCAACCGCGAGAGATGCGCGCGGACGCGCCACGGCTTCCGGAAAGGATTTGACGGTAGTCACGGACATGGTGGCCTTCCAAGCAGGGAAACGGGGACTGATTCAAGAAAACCAGTCCCCGGGTCCGCGTGGGAGTGCCTGCTATAACGTGTACTGCCAGTGCCTGTTTCAGTTGCCTTGAGCTTCTCGGATGGTGATCGCGATTTTCCCCCGCACTTTGCCGGCGTCGAAATAGCGCATGGCGTCCGGAACCTGCTCCAGCGGATAGCTGCGGTCGACGGTCGGGGTGAGGGTTCCGGCGTCGATGAGCCCGGCAAGGTATTCGAGGTCAGCAACGTCCTGCGTCCCCATGACCATGGTGAGCCGCTGACCGATGAACGGGGACAGCGCGAGGGCCCTGAATTGCCTGTCGATACTGCCCGTCCAGGAGCCGCCTTCTTCGCCGCCGGTGATAACGGCCGTGCCGGTAGGCGTGAGCGCCTTCCGGAGGCGTGCCAGGGTGGGGTTCCCGGCAATATCCAGGATCAGATCGTAGTGTTTGGTGCCGTCGGCGAAGTCCTGCGTGGTGTAGTCGAGGACGTGATCGGCACCGAGCGAGCGCACCAGGTCCATTTTGGCGGCACTGCACACGCCCGTGACCTCAGCCCCGGCAGCTTTTGCGAGCTGAACAGCGTAGCTGCCCACTCCTCCCGAGGCACCAAGGATCAGAACCTTCTGTCCCGGCGCTATCCGGCCCGCGGCGCGAAGGGCCTGCAGCGCAGTGCAGGCGGAAACCGGGACCACCGAGGCTTGTTTGAAACTGATGTTCGCCGGTTTGAGCGCCAGTTGGCTTTCGCGGGCCGTCGCATATTCAGCGAAGGAACCCTTCCCGACCCCGAAGACCTCGTCCCCGACGGCGAATCGGGTCACTGCTGCTCCGACCGCCGTGACCGTGCCGGCCAAGTCCATCCCGGGCACAGGATTTTTGGGGGCGCGGACGCCGAACGCCAGGCGCAGCGCGTAAGGCAGGCCCCGGGTTACATGCCAGGTCCCCCGGTCCAGTCCTGCAGCGTGGACCCGGACCAGCACCTCGTTCTCCGCAATCGTCGGTGTGGGGATCTGCGCCAGGTGCAGGACGTCGGCGGAGCCATAAGCCTCCTGCACGATGGCCCGCATCGTAACCTCCGGCTTTTGCGAGCCGCCTGAAATCGGAGTCTCCGCAGCATGCTGACCAGCGGTCATGGCCGTTCCTTTCCAGTCATTTGGGGTGTTCAGCTACTTTTTCGTACGCTGTACCAAAAAGATTATCGTACAATGTACTAAACCGCTAGACCCCCTGCACTAAATCGCTGGAGTGCTGCACCAACTAGAGTCCAAGGAGTCCCGATGCCGGACACTGCACAGCCCCTCCCCCAGCGACGCCCTCCGTTGAGCCGCGAAAGGGTGCTCGGTTGCGCTGTGGATCTCGCTGACGAGTCAGGAATCGCCGCGCTGACCATCCGCTCGCTCGCCCAGAGCATGGGAACCAAGCCCATGTCGCTCTACTACTACGTGGCCAACAAGGATGAAATTTTGGATGGCATCGTGGACATGGTCTTCCACGAAATCGCATTACCCTCCCCCGCGGGCGACTGGCGGGAGGAAATGCACCGGCGGGCACACGAAGTGCGCAGCGCGCTCAAGCGCCATCCTTGGGCGGTCGGGCTGCTGGAAAGCCGCTCCGCCCCGGGCGAAGCGAACCTGCGTCACCACGAAGCGACCTTGGCGACCTTGAGGGCAGCAGGCTTTTCCGTCCAGATGACGGCCCATGCCTATGCCTTGCTCGATAGTTACATCTACGGATTCGCACTCCAGGAAGCCGCCCTTCCTTTTGACGGCCGGGACACCGCCGCCGAGATCACAGCGCCGATCGTTGAACGCTTTTCGACCGGGCAATACCCCCACATGATGGAGATCGCCACCGAACACGTCCTCAAACCCGGCTACGACTTCGGGGATGAGTTCGACTTCGGGCTGAACCTCATCCTTGACGGCCTCAGCCGGTCGATGGGGTGAGCCAGGGATGTCCAGCGAATCCGAAACCACACCCGGCCCGGGCCCCGGCCCCGGCCCCGGCCCACGTTCTTGGGACACGCAGTGTTGCGTGGTCGGCGGTGGACCTGCCGGAATGATGCTGGGCTACCTGCTGGCCCGCGCCGGAGTCGAAGTGACAGTGCTGGAGAAGCACGCCGATTTCTTCCGTGACTTCCGGGGCGACACCATCCATCCTGCGACCACCGATGTGCTCGCCGAACTGGGATTGCTGGAAGAGTTTCTGAGCCTGCCGCACACGGAGATACCGGAACTGCGTCTCGGCATCGACGGACAGACCTTCGGGCTGGTGGACTTCCGGCACCTGCCCTCCCGATGCAAGTTCATGGCGTTCATGCCGCAGTGGGACTTCCTGACCTTCTTGGCCACCCAGGCCATGCAATACCCCACCTTCCGACTGGAAATGAGTACCGAGGCCACCGGCCTGCTCCGCCACGGTGAGCAAGTGATCGGCGTACGGGCACGCACTCCCCAGGGCGAAGTAGAGATCAGGGCGGATCTCACGGTGGCGTGCGACGGGCGGTTCTCCCTTATCCGGGAACACGCGGACTTGCCGCTAAGGGAGTTCGCAATGCCGATCGACGTGCTGTGGTTCCGCGTGCCGCGCAGCGAGGATGCGCCGCCGACCCTGGGCTATGTCGGCGGCGGGCAGATCGTGCTCGCAATCGACCGCGGCGACTATTGGCAGTGCGGCACGATCATCGGGAAAGGAACACTCCCGCAGGTTCAGGCCGCGGGGCTGGCCGCCTTCCGCGACCGGGTGGCACGTGCCGCACCGTTCTTGGCCGCCGGCCTGGCCGCGCTGACCGACTGGGACCAGATCAAGCTGCTGTCCGTGCGCTCCAATCGGTTGAGACGCTGGTGCGAGCCAGGCCTGTTGTGCATCGGCGACGCCGCCCACGCTATGTCGCCGGCCGGAGCCGCCGGGGTGAACTACGCCATCGCCGACGCCGTCGCCACGGCCAATCACCTCGCAGTACCACTGCGCACGGGCACCATCGCCGTCGCCGACCTCCAGCGCGTGCAACGACGACGCGAACCAGCGGTAAGGATCGCACAGGCATTGCAGCGACAGCAGACACGCCAACTCGCTCGCCTTGCCCAAAACAACCCACCCGTCCAACTCATACGGCTCATCAGCCACACGCCACTGGTCAAACGCCTCTTGGGCCGCATTGTGGGCCTCGGTTTCCGTCGCGAACACATCCACAGCCCCCACCTCACCAACCACTAGCAATCGAACCGCAAATCTCCCCGGTGGCTCATGAGACCGCAGGGGTGGATGTGACATGGGTGACAATAGTGGCGTTTGGTGCGAAGCTTGTCACGCCGAGTTGACTATCCTGTCAAGTCGGATCTTATTGTTCCTCAGGGAGGTTTCGTGAAGAAGATCCTTAGCGTTTCCGGGGCGATGTTGCTGTTGCTGAGCGCGTTCTCAGCCACAGCACCGGCCGCAGTTGCCCAACCATCTCCGTCCGCCAACTGGCATGCGGAGAAGGTCTGCGCCGATGTCCCAGCCGGCAATGCGTCGTGTTTTGCGCTCAAGTACGTCGATGATTCGACGACTCCGGGCAAGGCGTCGCCGGGAGGACAAACCAAACCCGCTTCGAGCACGCCGCCCGCCACCGGCAAGACCCCCGCGAACATCCAGAGCGCCTACAACATCACAGGCCTCGCGTCCGGCGGCAGAACCGTCGCAATCGTGGATGCCTACGGCTATCCGAACCTGGAACGCGATCTCGGCGTTTACCGCTCACAGTTCGGCCTCCCGGCATGCACGGTCAGCAACGGCTGCCTCACCATCAAGGACCAAAACGGCGGCAACAAGCTTCCCAGGTTCAATTCCGGATGGGCCGACGAAACGGCCCTCGACGTCGACGCCGTCTCTGCAGCGTGTCCGGACTGCAAGATCCTGGTAGTGCAGGCGACAACAGCGAGCCTCAGCGACCTTGGGACAGCCGTGGCAACGGCCGCAAAACAGCCCGGCGTCGCGGCGATCTCCAACAGCTACGGCGGCGGGGATTCAGCAGACTCCAGCTACGGCACGTACTACAACCACCCGGGCATCGCGGTGACAGCGTCAACCGGCGACAACGGGTACACCGGCTCGTCCTACCCCGCTTCCTCGAGTTACGTCACCGCCGTGGGAGGCACATCGTTGGTCAAGAACTCCAGTGCACGCGGGTGGGGCGAATCTGCCTGGTCCGGCTCGGGATCCGGATGCTCAAGTGTCAATGCCGCGTTGCCAGCGGCTGCCACGTTCGGCACGGGCTGTAGCAAGCGCGCCTCGGCGGACGTCTCCGCCGTCGCAGATCCGCAGACCGGCCTGGCAGTGTACGCGCCGAGCAGCAGCACCACCTCGTCATGGGCCCAGTATGGAGGGACCAGCCTCTCCTCGCCCCTGATCGCGGCCATGTACGCGCTTTCCGGGAACACAGGCAGCTCCTCGGCACTGGCCAACTCTCTTCCGTACACGAACTCCGGGAAATTCAATGACGTCGCCTCGGGTTCAACGGGCACGTGCTCCACGAGCCAATGGTGCCTCTCCGGCACCGGATGGGACGGACCCACGGGCGTCGGCACTCCGAACGGGGTCGCCGGACTCTAAAAAGCAGTAACTGCCTGAAGGGTGGCCGGCGTCCAAGGATGCCGGCCATCCTTCTGTCTGTGAACGGGCAGTCTCACTAATGCTTCAGGTTCGTCAGCTCCTGCAGGACCTCGTCCGACGTCGTGATGATGCGGGCGTTCGCCTGGAAGCCGCGCTGGGCAACGATCAGGTTGGTGAATTCCTGGGAGAGGTCAACGTTGGACATCTCAAGGGCCCCGGCAGTCAGGGTGCCGAGTCCGGCGTCGCCCGGGGCGCCCAACTGGGCCGCGCCGGAGTTGGCGGTAGCCACATACGTGGAGCTACCGGATTTCTCGAGGCCGCCGGGGTTGGTGAAACGGGCAAGGGCCACGCGGGCCAGAACCTGCTTGCTGCCATTGCTGAACGAGCCGATGAGTGAGCCGTCGCCGCCGAGGGTGAATGACTCCAGCTTGCCTGCCTCGGATCCGTTCTGGCTGCCGACCGTGAGTGTGCTCATGGCGGCGAATCCGGTAACAGTGGACATGTCCACCGAGATGCCGCCGACGGTCATGGCACCGCCCGAAGTCAGCGCACCGTTCGCGAACGTGAGCGTCGAGTTCCCCGTGGCGCCGTTGGCGTCGGCCCCGGCCACATCCCAGCCTCCCGCAGAGCGGCTGAACGTCAGAGTCAGGCTGCGGGAGGCGCCGTCGGCGTCGTACACCTTGACCTGGCGCTCCACGCTGGTCCCCACGGCCGCATCGGACGGCAGGTTGCCGTCCAGCGAGGCCTTGGTGGTGGCGACGGCGGCCGACGTCGTATTGGGCGAGAGGGCGATCGGGCCAACGGGACCTCCCAAGTTCACGGCGCCGTTGGCGGCAGACCAGCCCTGCAGGATCCCGCCGTCGGGGCTCACGAGGCGGCCGGCCGCGTCCATGTCGAAGGCGCCCGCGCGGGTGTAGAGCTGCTGTCCGGCCTTGCTGGTGATGAAGAACCCGTCGCCGGAGATCATCATGTCAGTGGCCCGCCCGGTGTTCTGCGACGAACCCTGGCTGAAGTTGGTGCTGACTCCCGCCACGCGTACCCCGAGGCCGATCTGGGCGGGGTTGGTGCCACCGGTCTCGGCTTGCGGGGCGCCGGCGCCCTGGGTCATCTGGGAGAGCGTGTCCTGGAACTGCGTGGAGGAGGCCTTGAAGCCGGCCGTGTTCACGTTGGCGATGTTGTTTCCCGTGACGTCCAGCATGGCCTGATGGGCACGGAGGCCGGAGATTCCGGAGTACAGCGAACGAAGCATGGTGTTGCCTTTCTTCGGGTGGTTCGAGGGGTGTGGAGCGTCAGGCGGTTGGCGTGGCAGCGGCGGTCATGCCGCTGATGGAATCGAGCGGAACGTTCACTCCCCCGACCGCTACCGTGGGGGTTCCGGCCGCGAAGGAAACCGAACTCGCGACGCCCGAGCCCTTTGTCCCGTCGGCGAGCGCATAGCTGACGTTGTGCCCGATGATCTGTGCCGCGGCACTGCGCATCTGGAGCGAAAAACTCTCTTTGGCGTCCGCCGTGAGTTCCGTCATTTTCTCCATCATGGACAGCTGGACGGTCTGGTTCATCATCTGGTTGGTGTCCATGGGAGCGCTCGGGTCCTGGTTCTTCAGCTGAGTCACCAGGAGGGACATGAACATGCTCGAGTCCATGGTCTGCGCGGGTTTGGCTGCGGTGGTTCCGGGCTGGACTCCGCTGCTTGCCGCGATGGCTTGGATGGTCACTATTGGCTCTCCTTCATCAGACGAGAATGTCCAGGCTGCTGGTAATGCTTCGGGGAAGTACGACGGCGGTCCGCGCCTGGCGGAGCGACTCGCCGTCGCTGCCCCGTGGGAAGGCGGGACTTTCGGCCGGGCGCCGGTCACGGGGGTCCGAGCCGCCCGCCCCGGCATCGGCCGGAGCGTTGTGTTCGGACAGGTCGAGGCTCGCGCCGAAGCCCGATTCGCCAAGTCCACGCCGCAGTTCCGGCAGGATGCTGCGTATGGCCTCACGGCCGGCTTCTCCGGGGGCGAACAATTCGATCCGGACCCCTGCGCCTTCGATATGCGCCCGGACAGTCAACGGACCGAGGTCTTCCGGGGAGAGCTTCAAGGTCATCACGTGGGAGCCGGGCGCCGCCGATGCAAGCGAGAACAGCGGTGCGGACACTTGGGACAGCAGCTTCGCCGGGTCTGCCTGGAGAGTGGGCGTTGCCATGCCGGGAGCGGCTGTCGTAGGAGCCTCCTGAAGTGGCGGCGCCGGCTGCCCCACCAACGGAGCTCCCGCCTGAATCCCGGAGGGAAGCGCGGGTGCCGCGGCGACTTGAGTGTCCTGCCCAAGGACCGGTGGCGAGTCCCGCTGCGTCCCGGCTTTCCCGACGGGAAGTACGACGGCGGTGCCCGGCTCGCCTGCTTGGGCTGCGGTCGCGGTGACCCCGGTCGCGAGGCCGGCGGTCAGCGGGTTGATGGGCAGCGAGTTACCGCGGAGCGGGCCGGCGGGTAGCGCGACGGTTGGCGGCGGGCTACTGGGCAGGGCGCCGGGCATCTGGCTGGCAGGTGCAGCGGCCGGCAACGGGCTGGCCGGCAACGGGCTGGCCGGGATCGGACCAGGCTGGGCTGGGCTCTGACCAAGGCTCCCGAGCGGCAGCGCAGCCGGCACAGATGCGCCCACCTCCGTTCCAGCCGGCGTCGCCTGAGCGTTGCCCGCGGGCATCCTGACTGGCAGTCTTGCCGCTGCCGACGTGCCTGCAATGGCTTTGGCCGGGACCGTACTGTCAACGGCACTGTCTTTGGCCGACACAGTAACGCCAGTGCCGCCCGCCTGCGGAGCAGCGGTCCCGGCCGCGAGTCCACCAGCAACAGCGGCGGCGGCCGCATCAACAGCACCCACCACGGCGGCCGCAACAGCACCCACCACAACAGCACCCGCCACGCCAGCCGCCTCAACCACACCCACAGCATCAACCCTGTCCTTGGCGACCTTCGACGCTTCCGGTTTGGCGGCTCGGGCGACCGGCCCGGAACCGTCGCCGGCAGGCTCTTCCTGGGCGCCGCCGTCGGGGGTCTGTTGTGCGGTCCCGAGCGAGGTCTTCGCGTCGGACGCCAGCACGCCGTTCATCACGGCATCAAACCCGGCAGCCCCGCCGGACTGCTGCACGGGCGAAGAGCCGGGAACAGCCTGACGCGGAACTGCCGCAACAGAGAGTGGCAACGGCATCACGAGCCTCCCGCGGGGACAATCCGGCGGATCGCAGTCAGATTGGACTGCTGTTCCCACGCATCGCGGATCTGGATGGTCTGGCCGGGGACGGGCGCGTCGATCGCTTTGCCGTTGCCGAGGTAGATGGAAATGTGTTCGCCGCCGAAACTCACCAACAGGTCGCCGGGCTTGGCTTGGGCCAAGGATGCCACGGGAGTGCCTTGCCGCATCTGGTCGCTGACGACGCGCGGCAGATCAACGCCGAGGTCCTTGAAGACGCGCTGCACGAAGCCTGAGCAATCCATGCCCACCGCCGGGTTGGTGCCGCCCCAGACGTAGGGCACACCGACGTATTTCTTGGCGTCGGCCACCACGGCATCGCCCGTGACAGCGCCGGTGGCCGTGCCTGTACCGGCACTCGAAAGCGCGCCCGCGATGCCGGAGAGGGCGGCACTGCCGCCGAGCCCCAAGGAAGAAGAGAGCTGGCTCACGTCCGGCGTCGCCGATCCCCCGACGGCGGAGCTCAGCGCTTGCGCGAAGGACGCCGAGTCGGTGGAAGTGGCCGCGCCCGCGGCAGTGGAAGCGGTGGTGCTCGCGGCAGTTGCCTGAGGGCGGATGCCTTGGCTGAGTTGCTGCAACATCGACTCGATGCTCTGAATGCGCCCGATGGCCTCGGTCATGCTCACGAGGTGGCCTTCCGGTGCCACGCGGAGGACGCGATCTCGTCCAGCACGCCTTGCTCAGCGCGCAGCGCCGAAGCCTCAAATGCGGCGCCGTGCCGGGTTTCGAGCTTCTCGAGTCCTACTGCGCGGCGCTTGGCTTCGGTATATTCCGCGCGGGCCGCGGCGGCTTCAGCCTCGGCGCTGGCGGACAAGGCGTCAAGCTCGGCCAACATGCTTTGCGCGGACGCCCGGGCGGCCGCGATGGCCAGGAGAGACGCGGAGCTTCCGGCGCCTCCGGCGGACTCTGCCAGTTCCTCCCGGGCGGTGGCTCGGCGGGATCGCAGGGACGCAGACCGGGAGTTGGCACGGGCCAGTCCACTGGCGGCGGCATCCTGCTGCGTCTGGCGCAAACGCAACAACCCGGCCAGGGAGAATTGACGGTTCACGCGGCTCCTTCGAGGCTTGCTGAGAGGCGGAAGAGTTCCGGCCAGGACTCGCTGTACGGGGTGGATTCGTCCATGCTTTGCTGCAGGAACCCGTTGATGGCAGCTTCGTGGTCCAGGGCCGCGTCAACCAAGGGATTGCTGCCAGGGTGGTAGGCGCCGACGTCGATCAGGTCCTGGGCGCTGCGCCGCGCGGCGAGGACCCTGCGAAGGGATGCCGCGAGCGCCGTGCGATCGGCCGAGTTGACCTTGGAGGCCACGCGGGACACCGAGCCAAGGACGTCCACCGAGGGAAAGTGCCCCGTGACGGCGAGCTTCCGGTCCAGGACCACGTGTCCGTCGAGGATCGAGCGGGCGGCGTCGGCGATCGGTTCGTTGTGGTCGTCGCCGTCCACCAGCACTGTGTAGATACCGGTCACGGATCCGGTTTCGGCGGTGCCGGCGCGTTCCAGGAGCCGGGCCAGAACGGAGAAGGTCGACGGCGGGTAGCCGCGGGTAGCGGGGGGCTCACCGGCGGAGAGGCCGATTTCGCGCTGGGCCATGGCCACGCGGGTCAGTGAATCCATCATGAGGACGACGTCCTTGCCGGCTTCGCGGAAGGATTCGGCAATCCGGGTGGCAGTGACGGCGGCGCGCAGGCGCATCAGGGCAGGCTCGTCGGACGTGGCAACGACCACCACGGAACGGGCCAGGCCTTCGGGGCCGAGGTCGTCTTCCAGGAACTCGCGAACTTCACGTCCGCGCTCCCCCACCAAGGCAATGACGGACACTTCGGCATCCGTTCCGCGGGCGATCATGGACAACAGCGAGGACTTGCCGACCCCCGAGCCCGCGAACAGCCCCATGCGCTGGCCTCGGCCAAGAGTGGCCATGGTGTCCAGGACGCGGACGCCGGTCTGGAGCGGAGTGTCCACCCGGGCACGGTGCATGGCCGACGGGGCTTCGTTGTCCAAAGGGACCATAGGACTCGCGGGCATCGGGCCTTTGCCATCGATCGGACGCCCGAGCCCATCGAGTACCCGTCCGAAGAGGCCACGGCCGGTGGGGACCAGGATCGGAGCGCCCTTGGAACGGGCCGGGTCTCCCGCGGCCACTCCGGTCAACCGTCCCAGCGGCATGCAGCGGACAGCGCCACTGACCGAGGCGACCACTTCGGCGTCGAGCCCGGGCGCCTCGCCCACGGTCACCAGGTCCCCCACCGCGCAGTCCAGTCCGGAGACCTCCAGGCCAAGGCCGAGGACGGACGTCACGGTACCCACGCGCTGCGGCGCCGCGGCGGCGAGGGCAGAGCGGAAACGGCCTGCGTGCGGCCGGTAGTTGATGCCGCTCATGCGTCTTTCCCCAGCAGGGCTGCCTTGGCCCTGTCCACTGCGGTGCTGAGCCGGGCGTCGAGCCAACCCTGCGGATATTCCGCGATCGCATCGCCCGGGTCCAGGGCGGGATCGGCCTTGAGTTCGACGCCGGCCACGTTCCCGACGTCGACGGCGGACAGCGCGGCCAGGTCCGCCGGGTGGAGGCGGACCGTGGTCACCGCTTGCACGTCTGAAACCGTTGCCAGAGCCCGGGCCAACGCGGCGCGGGCGGTATTATCGCCGGCGTTGAGTTCGTAACCCAGAATGGCTTCCGCAAGCTCCATCGCGCTGGCCGCCAACACGTCCTGCGCTTCCTCCAACACGGCACCGCGGTGCTGCCGGGACACTGCGGCCGCCGCCTCGAGCGCTCGGACAGCTTGCTCCACAGCCAGCTGCCCGGCGTCGAGCATTGCGCGGTGTTCGGCCTCGAATTGTTCGCGAAGGCGGCGCTGTTCCGCGGCCGCAGCCTGGATCCCGGCCGCGTAGCCCGCCGCGTGTCCCTGGGTGTATCCCCGGTCCTCTTTGCGCGACCTCGCGGCCGGTTGGATGTCCGGGAAAACCACCCTCTGGAATTCAGCCTCAGTAGACATAGTCGTCTTCCTCGCCGCGCCGGACCACGATGGCGCCTTCGGCTTCAAGCTCACGGATGGAACGGACAATCTCTGCCCGGGCTTCTTCAACCTGGGAGGCGCGCACCGGCCCGGCGGAAGCCATTTCGGCTTCCAGGATTTCGAGGTTGCGGCCGGACACGTTGGTGCGCACGGCGTCGAGAACCACGGCAGGGGCACCCTTCATGGCGACAGCGAGCACTTCGGCATTGACGCCACGAAGGATCTGCTGGATGTCGCGCCGTTCCAATTTCACGATGTCCACGAAGGTCAGCATCCGGGCGCGCACTTCCGTGGCCAGTTCCGGATCGAGGGTTTCCAGGCCTTCCAGCACGGAACGTTCGGTGTTGACGTCGGAACGGTTGATGATGTCGACGAGTGGCTGGATGCCGCCGACAATCTCGCTCGACTTCCTTTGCGACATGACGGCTCCGGCACGAACCTTGAGCGTCTCGGCCACGATGCCCACGGCCTCCGGCGAAGCCAATCCCATCGTGGCTATGCAGCGGGCCACCTCACTGCGTTGCACGTCGCCCAAGCCG
This sequence comes from Arthrobacter sp. FW306-1B-G06A, assembly GCF_058781765.1. Lineage (NCBI taxonomy): Bacteria > Bacillati > Actinomycetota > Actinomycetes > Micrococcales > Micrococcaceae > Arthrobacter > Arthrobacter sp. FW306-1B-G06A. The sequence continues at coordinate 128,524 of NZ_JBYSXB010000001.1, forward strand.
GCCATGACCGCGGAAGCCTTGCCCGGCCGCAAATGCGCCAGGATCAAGGCGATGGTCTGCGGCATCTCGCCGTCGATGAGGGCCAGTAGCTGGCCGGAATCCATCATTTCCAGGAATTCGAAGGACTTCCCGGCCATCGTGGAGGCGAGACGGTCCATGAAGCCGGCCGCTTTGTCCGCACCGAAGGACGCTTCCAGGAGCCCGACGGCGAATTCCTGGCCGCCGCGGGCCGTCCGGCGTCCGCTGACCGCAAGGTCGTGGAATTCCGTCATGACGTGGTCTGCCACGGATGAGGAAACGCGGCGCAAGCGTACGATCTCGGCGGCGATGTCCTCGGCCTCGGATTCGGAGAACTGGGTCATGACGGACGCTGCGCTCGCAGGGCTCATCTGCATGAGCACCACCGCCACCTTCTGGGCGCCGGTCAAGCCGCCTACGTCCAACTCCCCCGCCCTCATACGGACTGCCTTTCATCCATGAGCCCGCGCAGGTAATCGGCGGTCCGGGCGGGGTTCTCGGCGACCATGGCTTCAATCTGTGCCCGCCGCCGTTCGCCGTCGAGAGCCTCAGCGCCTGGCATCGGCAACGCCGGGACCGGATGCACCGGCGGTAGTTCGATCGCCGAGGTGGCGGGCGGTCCTTCGAGCGCCGGGGTCGAGACCGCTTGAGGCAGCATCTCGTAATCAAGGCGTTCGCCAAGGTCAACCGGTTCGCGGTGCTGCCGGCGCCGCAGGAGGATCAGCACGAGCACGATCAGCGCTACGACTGCCAGCAGGATGCTGCCCGCGAGAATGAGCGTGTTCATCAAATCCGACTGTTGCTTGGCGTCGGCTTGCGATTTGGCCGCGCCCAGTGCCTGGGCCGCCGCGTCTGCGGCCGAGGTACTGAAGGGCAGCACTTCGACTGTCACCACGTCGCCGCGGGCGGGATCGACGCCGGCCGCGGAAGTAACGAGGGCCTTGACCGAGTTGACGTTGAGTCCGGCCGCCGCCGACTGGTTGATGGCCACCGAGATGGTCTGGCGTTTCACGGCGCCTTGCGGAATGGTGCGGTCTTCGGTGACTTTGTTGACGGCGTTGTTCTTGGTGGTGTCGCTGGAATCGAACGTTCCGTTGCCGTTGGTGCCGCCCGGCACGGCAATGTTGTCCGGGCCAAGGACACCGGAGGCGCCGCCGCCGGTTCCCGTGTACTTCTCGGTCTTGGTGGTCTCGCTGAGCGGAGCGGCATCCTTGGCGGTGGAGAACGTCTCGCTGCGCTGCTGCGCGGACTCGGCGGTCACGTCGGCCGCGACGGCGACGGTGGCGTTGCCCGGTCCCACAACCCTATCGAGTACAGCCTTCACCGAATCGGAGGTGCGCTGTTGGTAGTCGGCGGCTTGCTTGGAGGAGGAGCCCGTGGCTCCGCCTCCCACCGTGGAGAGGACGTTGCCCTGGGAATCCACCACGGTCACGTTCGTCGGCTTCAGGTTTTCGATCGCGGCGGACGTCAAGTGCACGATCGCCTGGACCTTATCGGCGGACAGGGTGATGCCCGGCTGTGTTTCCACGAACACTGATGCCGTCGCGTCCGGAGCCTTGTCAACGAACACCGTTTTGGCCGGAAGGGCCAACTGCACGGCGGCTGTCTTCACGCCGTCCATGGCCTGGATGGTGGTGGCGAGTTCACCCTCGAGCGCGCGTTTGTAGGTAACCGATTGCTGGAATTCGGACGAGGTTACGCCGAGCTTGTCGAGCAGCGAATAGCCGGTGGCCGCGGCCGCCGGAAGACCGGCCGCGGCGGCTTTCAGCCGTTCGTCGTTGACCTTGTCATCGGGGACGAGGATGGTGGAACCGCCGTTGCTGAGCTCGTACGGGACATTGTCCTTCCGCAGCTGCTCCACGATCCCGTTGGCATCCGTGTCCTTCAAACCGGAGAACAACGGCGAGTAGGACGGCTTGCCCAACCATGCTGACAGGGCCACTCCGCCGAGCACCAGGACGGCGATGCCGATGATGGCGATGGTGCGCTGCCCTGCCGTGAACCCCTTGAATCCATCGCCCATCTTGCGGAAGAAGGCGGCAATCTGTGGAGGCATCAGGCCTGCATCCTCATGATCTCGTTGAACGCGTCAACGCCCTTGTTCCGCACCGTGGAGACAAGCTCCATGGTGATCTGGGCGCGGGTGGCAGCGATTGTCGCCTTGTGGATATCGTCAAGGTTGCCCGTTACCGCGGACACGGCCAGCTGGTTCGACGTCGACTGCAGTGACTGGAGGTTGTCCACGGCACCAGTCAGCGCCGTCGCAAAGCCGTTGCCGTCCGAAGTTCCCGCGACTCCGGTTACGTTGCCGGCGCCGCCCAGGTAGCCGGTGCCGGTGACGCCCTGCACGGAAAGTCCCCCGCCGCCTTGAATTGCGCCGATCGGGTCCAAAGCCATCAGGATTTTCCTATCTCAAGCGCTGCCTGGTACGTCTCACGGGCCCGGTCCACCACTTGGGCGTTGGCCTGGTAGCCGCGTTGCGCCACAATCAGGGCACCCATCTGTTCGGCGAGGTCGATGTCCGGGTAACGGACATAGCCTTGGGCATCGGCAAGCGGATGGTCCGGTTGATACACGAGCCTGCCGGTCGCACTGCCTTGCGGAGTGCTCTTGACGTACACGCCGGTTCCATCGCTGCCCTCGGCGGCTTCGATGTAGCGGGCTTGGAACGCCTTGCCGCTGGTGCGGGTGGCGGTATTAATGTTGGCCAGGTTGTCCGAGACTGCATCGAGCCATTTGCGGTGGACAGTCAGGGCGGAGCCGGCAATCCCGATCGCGTCGAAAGTCATCAGCTGGTCCTCAGGGCCGTGCGTAGGGCGGTGAATTGTTCGCCGATGGCACGGGAGGCGAACTGGTAGCGCAGGACGGTGTCTACGTTCGAGAGGGTTTCGGTGTCCAGGTTGACGTTGTTGCCGTTGAGCTGGGTGGGTTCCTGGGACGTAGTGACGGAAGCCGTGGCCTGCCCGTCTCCGGCGCTCACCGAGGCCGCAAGCGCGTCTTCGAACTGGACCCTTTTAGCGTGGTAGTTCGGTGTGTTGACGTTGGCGATGTTGTTGGCGATGGTGCGCTGGCGCAATGAGAGCCCGTCCAGGGCGCTACCAAGGGCAACGGAAGTCACTGACTCGAACACGACGGCCTACCTTCGCGAATAGTATGAAGAGGCCGATCCGTGGCCGTGCATCGAGCAATCCCTGCTCAACTTCCACCATCGGCAAGCATGTGGCATCCGTTAGCCGATGAGGGATTGTTTTCAACACTTTCTCTTCAGCCCTGCACATCCAGGAACAGCGGGCGCGCGGAACTTTGGCTGTCCGGGACCGTGCTGAGCGCGTCCAAGTGTGCGAGGGCGTCGTTGCGGACCTTGCCGAGCATCGCCATCGACTCCAACTGCGCGTCCAGTATCCGGCGTGCTTTGTCCGCCAGCTCCTCAGGCAGCGGCCCGGCCTCGTCCGCGGCGGGCGGATTCCATGCCTCGGGCTCGCCGCCGGAGACGGCCAAGGCGATGTCCGCTTCAAGCCGGTCCAGGATTCCGGACCATGCCTGGACAGCGTCAGCCGACACCGAGTGTGCCGTTCGTCCGTGCCGTCCCGGATACCGTCGCCCGGACAGGCAGCTGCGAAGCGGCGTCGTGCCAGCCTTGCCGGAGCGGTTCCAGGAGCACAATGCATTCTTTGGTCCGGTTGACGTCGCGGTAGATGTTTGCGCCGATCATCGCTTCCATCGCGTACTGGTAGATGCTCAGCAGCCCGGGTGCCCCGTCCCACACATCGGTCTTCAGGGTGGAGGACAGCTCGGTGACGATCGACTGGGCATGCAACAGGTTCTCGCTTGCGACACCCCAGTTGGCATTCTCCTGGGCGAACTGGGCGCGGTTCAGGTCCAGGAGCAGCCGGTCATAAAGCATCGTGAGGAGCCTGGCCGGCGGAGCCGACAGGACGGCGTCGTCGTTGTACCGGGAAAGCTGGCTGGCGCGGAGGGCTGTGGAGGTCATGCGTTACGCTCCTTACTTCGTCGAGCTCGAGAGGCCGGCAATCTGGCCGGTGAGCCATGATTGCTGGGCGTTGAGTTGGCCAAGGGCAACTTCCATGGCGTTGTACGTCGTTTGCAGGGTCTGCCGCCTGGAGGCCAAACGCTGGTCCCAGTCGGAGATCTGGCTCCCGAGGTCGGTCACTTCGGATTGTTGCCCCTTGATCAGGGCGGTTACCGAACCACTGAACGGATCGGTAGCGCTGGTTGCTGCGTCGGACACGCGGGATGCAATGGTCTGGAGCGCTGCCTGCGTCCCGGCGGGATCCGAAGCCAAGGACGATTGGAGCTTGGCCGCGTCAAACGTGAAGTTTCCATCCCTGGTGACGTTGATTCCGTATTCGGAGGGAGACTTCCCGTTCACGGGCATGGACACGGCGGAGAAGACTTGGTCGTTGACCGAGCGGACGCCGCTGTTGCCGCTGAAGATGCCGCCACTGGCTGCGGAGGCGCCGTTGGCGTCGGTCGTCTGGGTCACGGCGCTGTAAATGGAGACGAAGCCGAGGACGTCATTGACGGCGTTCACCAGATCCCCGGCCTTTTTGGTGATCCCCGCGGAGTCACTGGCAATGTTCACGGTCACCGGTCCGGCAGTGACGGCGGAGGCCGCCACTGACACACCGGGAAGCAAATCAGTGAAGGTGTTGGTTCCGGACGTGATTGTCTGCGCTGCCGGAGTCCCCGCATACAGCGTCGCTTTGGCATCCTGGGCGGCCTTGACGACGGCGGCGGAGGGGTCAGCCATCAGGTCGGTGGTGCCCGCGCTCACTTGCGCTGCCGTGCCCTGGTAGACGCTGTACGCTCCAGCCGCACCTGAAGTGGCCGCGGTCAGTTGAAGGCGATAGGTTCCGTTGCCTGCCGGGACCTTGACGGCCCGGGCCGGGCCGGACGCCGCGTTGATCGCCGTCACGACGTCGTCAAGGGAGGTAGATGCAGGCGTGATCTCAGTCTGTTTTCCCGTGGAGTCGACGAGCGTCAGGTGTGCCGGTGCACCCGAGCCGTCCGTGGGCCAGTTGCTCATGGCCGCGGTGACGTCCACTTGGCTCTGGGCCAGCTGGGTGACGGTGACGTCGATTGAGCCCGCGGTCGCGGAGGTGGTCGCCGTCGCAGTGATCGACGGGGAAGTCGTGGTGGCGCTAAACAGGTTCAAGGCGTTCACGGCCGAGTCGCCGCTTGCGAGGTCTTTCAGTGACGACAGCTTCGAGTTCAGCGATTGAAGCGTCGAAATCATTGTCTGGTCCGACGCAAGCTTCGTCTTCAGAAGTGTCTGCGGTTGTGCTTCCACCGCCATGAGCGAATCAATGATGGAGGTGGTGTTCAAGCCGCTGGCGAGGCCGTCGATCGAGCTTGCCACGTTTGGTCCTTCCGGATGTGTTGGTTACGTCGGCGGGGTCCGGACGCGAATGGCGGCCAGGGGTGTGTTCCCGTCCTGGCCGCCATTCGCTGATTACCGGTCAGCTACCGGAAGGTCTTAGCGCAGGAGCGAGAGAACGCCCTGGCCGGACTGGTTGGCCTGGGCCAGCATTGCGGTGCCGGCCTGGGACATGATGTTGGCCTTGGTGTACTTGACCATTTCCGAAGCCATGTCCGTGTCCGTGATGCGGGACTCGGCTGCCTGCAGGTTTTCGCCGGAGACCTGGAGGGTCTTCGTGGCGTGCTCCAGACGGTTCTGGGTTGCACCCAGGTCGGCGCGCTGGGCGGAAACGGCCGCGATGGCCGTGTCAACGGCAGCGATGGTCAGCTGGGCGTTGGCGCTCGTGTCCACTTTGAAGCCTGCAGCACCCGCGGCGCCGGAGAGGCCGGTAGCGCCGGTTCCGACGGCGGTTGCGACGTCGCCGAGGTTGACGGCGATCTTGTCGTTGGCGCTGCCGCCGGTGCCGACCTGGATGTTCAGGGACGCGCCGCTGTTTCCAGCCGCACCCTTAAGCAGATCGATGCCGTTGAACTGAGTGGACTGCGTGAGGCGGTCCAGTTCCTTGCCGAGCGAGTCGCCTTCACCCTTGATCGCCGCACGGGAAGCGGTGTTGTTGGTGTCGTTCGAGCCCTGGACAGCGAGGTCACGCATGCGCTGGAGGATCGAGTGGACTTCGGTCAGTGCACCTTCAGTGGTCTGGATGACCGAGATGCCGTCCTGGGCGTTGCGGGCGGCGACTGCCGAGCCGCTGACCTGGGACTTGAGGCCTTCCGAAATTGCCAGGCCTGCTGCGTCGTCAGCTGCACGGTTGATGCGCAGGCCGCTGGAAAGCTTCTCCATCGACTTGGACACGTCGTTCTGCGTGCGGTTGAGGTTGCCGTAAGCGTTGTTCGCCATCAGGTTTGTGTTGATTGCCATGCCCATGATGTATTCCTCCATGATTGGGTCTGCTGGTACTTCCAGGCCGTCCGTGGCCTGTCACTTCTGGTTATCGGAACGGCGGTCCCCTTTGGTTAGCAAAACGCCACAGGAAAATTTGCCACAGGCCTCAAGATCCGCCGCGCGTCGCTTGACTGGACAAAGCGAATAAATCATGCATAAACAACGCCTAACGCATGGGCCGCGGCAGCCGATAGTTGTTTTCAGCGCGGCGAAGGCACAGGGGAAGTGTTTTCCCGCGGCAACGCACCCGAAAAACCAACCCGGAACTGGAGTTGACCCGACATGGCCATCCATGAACTGTCGGCCCTGCTGTGGCGAGAACGTGAGCTACTGGATCTGCTGACATTCAAGCTGGAGGAAGAGCAACTGCTCCTCACGGCGGGCAAATCCCGTTGGTTGCCGCATGGCACCCGGGAAGTGGAGCAGGTCCTGGGGCACCTGTCCAAGGCCGGGCTTGCAAGGGCGGTGGAAGTGGCGGCCGTGGCAGAGCAATGGGGGTTGCCTGCCGAGTCTTCACTGGGCGAGCTGGTCACAGCGGCCCCGGAAGAGGCCTGGGCTGATGTCCTGTCCGCGCACCTGAACGCGATGCAGCAGCAAACCGCGGCCATCAAGGAGCTGCGTGATTCGAACGAGCAGTTCCTTCGCGCCGCCGTCCGCTCCACCCAGGAAACCATGGCGGACCTGAAACCGGCGGCCGGGACGTACGACTCCCACGGGCGGACCGGTTCCCAAAGCGGGACAGCAGACTCAACCCCGTCCCGCCTTTTCGACCAGCAATTCTGACCGAAACTCATCAAACGTAGACGGACATGCAAAGGCCGGATCACCTCAAGGCCCGGATCACCCAAAGGACACAGCAGTGAGCACATTCGGCGGACTCAATACGGCCTACCTGGGCCTCACCGCGGCGCAGCAGGGCATCAACGTTGCCGGACAGAACATCGCCAACGCCGGCACTGACGGGTACACCAGGCAGCGGATCGAGCAATCCGCCGTCGGCGCACCCGCGCGCACAGGCCCCTTCACGGCGGGTGCCCAGGCCGGTCAGGGCGTGTCGGTGGACGGAATCGCCCGCCTGGGCAACAGCTTCCTCGATGCCGGGGTTCGCTCCAGCGCGGCCCAGGCCGGTTACGCCGGCTATCGGTCCACCCAACTCCAGCAACTCGAAGGCTCGCTGAACGAGCCCGGTCCCGCCGGAATATCGACGGCGTTGCAGACCTTCTGGTCCTCGTGGCAGGGAGTCTCCAACCACCCAGGCGAAGCAGCCCCGGCCGGCGTGCTGCTGCAAGCCGGCACCACCGTTGCCAATGCGGTGTCGGCGGGATACAAGGCCTTGGATTCCCAGTGGACCCGGATACGAGGAGAAGCCCAAAGTACCGTCGCAACCCTGAACGATGCCGCAGCCCAGGTGGCCGGCTTCAACGCGACGATCCGTTCCGTCACAGCCTCGGGCGGCTCAGCCAACGAGATCATCGATGCCCGAAACAAGGTGGTTGAAACCATTGCTTCCTTGGCTGGCGGAACTGCCCGGGACAACGCCGACGGCACGGTGGATGTCTTCGTGGGCGGCAACGCCATCGTCTCGGACACGTCGCACCGCGAGATCACGCTGGGCGGCCAGGCGAGCATGGGCGCACCGGGCTCGACATTGGCGCTGGGAGGACCCGTCCAGTTGGAATGGGCCGATCGCCCCGGTGTGGCGGTTTCCCTCGACGGCGGAAAACTCGCCGGCGCCGTCTCCCTCCTTGCCCCCGCCACGGCGGGAGGTGCGGGAGGGGCCATCTCCGAGGCCGCCGCTTCCTACAACGCCTTCGCCACCAAACTCATGAACGACGTCAACGCCGTGCACCGCACCGGGCAGTCCACCACCGGCACCTCAAATCTCGATTTCTTCGCAACCACCCCTGGCGCCCCGGCGGCCCTGTCCCTCAGCGTTGTCCCGACGAGCGCCGCGGGAATCGCCACCGGCAGCCCCGGCTCCGGCGCCCTCGATGGCAAAATCGCCGACGCCGTTGCCCAAATCGGCACCGGGCAAGGATCCCCTGATGCCTTGTGGTCCGGAATCGTCACAGGGATCGGCACGACGTCCCAATCGGCACAGCAGCATCAGCAGCTCGCCGATGCGGCGAGCACAGCCGCCGTCGGGCAGCGTTCCTCCGGTGCGTCCGTCAGCCTCGACGAGGAGAACATCAGCCTCCTGAGCAACCAGCACGCCTACCAGGCGGCTGCCCGGGCCATGACGGCCGTGGATGAAGCCCTCGACGTCCTGATCAACCACACCGGATTGGTGGGAAGGTAAGCCATGCTGAACCGTGTAACGAACCAAACGATGTCCGCGGCCGCGCAACTGAACCTGCAGGCCGGGCAGGCCAAGCTCGCCGCGCTGCAGGACAAGGCCAGCAACCTCAAGAACATCACCAGGCCCTCCGACGATCCCGCGGCCACGGCGAACCTGCTCGCCACGAAAAGCCAGCTCAGCGCCGCCGGACAGTATTCGAACAACATCGACGACGGCAATGGCTGGCTGACCACCGCCGATTCCGCCCTCGGGCAGGCCACCAACATCCTCAACCGGGTCCGTGACCTCACGGTCCAGGCTGCCAACGGTTCCCTGAACAGCAACGCCAAGGAGGCGATCGCCGTCGAAATCGAAGGCCTCAACAAGGACCTCCTGGCCCAGGCGAACACGCAGTACCTGGGCCGCAATGTCTTCGCCGGGAGTTCCGATTCAGCCGGCGCGTTCAGCAATGCCACGCCACCGGTCTTCAACGGAACGCCAGGCAGCACGGTGGAACGGCGGATTGACGCAACGCAGACGGTGCGGGTAGACGCCGACGGCGGTGCGATCTTCGGTGACGGCGCCGGCTCCGTCTTCGCTTTGGTGAGCAACGTCGTCGCCGATATCCGCTCCGGCGCGGATGTCAGCGGGCGCTTGACGGCGATCGGCGACAAGATCAAGTCGGTTGTCAACGGACGCGCGGACGTCGGTGCCAGGCAGACTAAGCTCATGCGCGCCCAGGACTCCGTCGACGGACTAAAGGCCTCGCTGGACGCACAGCGCTCCGGAATTGAAGACGCAGACATCGGAAAGGTCGTCATGGACTTGAAGCTGCAGGAAACCAACTACCAGGTTGCCCTCGCGGTCACCGCCAAGACGCTCCAGCCCACGCTCATGGATTTCCTGAAATGAGCACCGCACAGGCTTCCCGGGCGTTGAACTTCACCGCGCCCATGCCCGGGCTTGAAGCGTCTGACGGCTTCGCCTTGCGGGGAATCGACGGCGCCCCCGGGCTCTACGCGATGGAGTCGGCGAGCCCGCGGATCCGGATGTTCCTGGCCGAGGCCGTCGTGTACGTTCCGGACTACGCGCCCGCCATCCCCCGCTCGACACTGGACGATCTCGGCCTGGACCGGGCTGAGCTGGCAACCACCTTGGTGGTGGTCAACCCGAGCCCGGAGAAGACCACGGTAAATCTCGCGGCCCCGATCGTGCTGAACCCGGAAACCGGACGCTGCACGCAGCTTCTCCTCGATAGCAAGGAATACCCCCTCCGGGCCGAGCTGAGCGCCTAAGCAGCACGCCTCCCCCGGACGCTCGCTCACTTTTGGGTCCCTTCCGGCCGACGCTCGCTCAGATGATCTGAGCGGGCGTCACCGCTTTTGGCCCCATATGTGAGCGAGCGTCCCTTCTTGAGCCGCGGGGATCCCAGGATCGCAGGATCGCGGATCGCTAAACCCGCTTGGCCTCCCCCGACGCTCGCTCACTTTTAGGCCGTTTCCGGCCGACGCTCGCTCATTTTTGGGCCGTTTCCGGCCGACGCTCGCTCAGAAGTTCCACTCCGAACCAAAATTGTTTGGTCAAACCACTTGCGCCAGGGCTTCTCCCCGTCCATACTAAATGAACGTCATTCATTTAGTGACTCCCGTCTCACCGGAAAACAGCCATCATGATCTGCACCACCTACCCGGGCGCCCCAACCTCCCCCGCCCGCCATCAGCTTCGATGACCCCGCAGACGGCTTTCACTGCAACACCCAGCAACAACCTTCGGCCCATCTAGAAAGAGCCAAGCACATGACTCAAATAACCCGCCCAAGCGCCAGGAAAACCGTGGAGGCCCACGATCCCGCCGGCACCGAGCACGGCATCAGCGGCAAAGGACTCAAGACGGGGCAGCTGGGGCTCCTCGCCGTCGTCGTCCTTGGTATTTCTTCCGTGGCGCCCGCGTACAGCCTGACCAGCTCACTGGGCCCGGCGGTCAACGCGGTAGGCCTGCAACTCCCCGCGATTTTCATCGTCGCCTTCATCCCGATGATCCTCGTGGCGTTCGCCTACCGGGAGCTCAACGCAGACTCGCCGGACAGCGGCACCACCTTCACATGGGCAACCAAGGCTTTCGGCCCCTTCATCGGATGGATGGGCGGCTGGGGGCTGCTTGCCGCGAACATCATCGTCCTTTCCAACCTGGCAGGCGTCGCGGTGGACTTCTTCTACCTCTTTCTCGCCCAGGTTTTCGGCAACCCCGATCTTGCCGACCTCACCTCCAACAAAGCCTTGAACATCGCCACGTGCCTGGCCTTCGTGGCACTGGCTGTCTGGGTCAGCTACCGGGGACTTCACGCTACCAAACTCGTGCAGTACGCCATGGTGGGATTCCAGGTAGTGGTCTTGGGCGTGTTCATCGTCATGGCCCTCACCCATGCCTCCTCCGGCGACACCCCGACGGCTATCGCCTTCAGTTGGGACTGGTTCGACCCCACGAAGATCAGCAGCTTTGAGCAGTTCGCTGCCGGCATGTCCCTCGCGGTCTTCGTCTACTGGGGCTGGGACGTCTGCCTGACGGTCAACGAAGAGACCAAGGGCGGCAAGGGTACTGCCGGCAAGGCGGGCACCACGACGGCGATCGCGGTGCTGGGTCTCTACGTCGCCGTAATCGTCGCAACCATGATGGTGGCTGGCGTTAGTGGGGACGGCATCGGGCTCAACAACCCGGACAACCAGTCCAATATCTTCGCCGCGTTGGCGTCCCCTGTGATGGGTCCTTTGGCCATCCTCATGTCTTTGGCCGTACTCGCAGGCACAGCGTCGTCCCTGCAGTCCACTATGGCCTCCCCCGCCCGAAGCCTTCTCGCCATGGGTCACTACGGCGCCCTTCCGCAGAAGTTCTCCTCCGTGAGCAAGCGCTTCGGTTCCCCCGGATTCGCAACCATCATGGCCGGGGCTATCTCCGGCGGGTTCTACGCGATCATGAAGGTTGTCAGCGAGAATGTCCTCAACGACACCATCCTGGCTCTGGGCTTGATGATCTGCTTCTACTATGGAATGACCGCCTTTGCCTGCGCTTGGTACTTCCGGCACAGCGTATTCAGCAGCGTCCGCAACTTCTTCATGCGGCTGCTTTTCCCGGTGATCGGCGGCGTGGTTCTGACCCTCGTCTTCATCCAGACGGCGGTGGACAGCTGGTCCCCCGACTTCGGCAGCGGTTCCGAGATTTTCGGCGTCGGCCTCGTATTCATCATCGGCGTGGGCATCCTGGCCCTCGGAGCGGTGGTCATGGTGATCATGGCCCGCGTCCGTCCCGGCTTCTTCCGCGGCGAAACCCTTCGCAAGGACACACCGGCCCTCGTGGTTCCCGAATAAGCCAGCAACTCTCAGCGTGGCAGAAGCCCTGTTCCGGCATCACCCGGAGCAGGGCTTCTGTTGTAGTTGCTTCACCACATGTGCGCGACGTCGATCACCAGCCGCGATCCCGTTCCCGGACCGGCCAGCGTGAAGACCCTGAAGGGGAGCCGGGCGCGGACACCCAGGCCAAGGCTCGTGTATCCCTCGAAGCTGCCCGCGAAGGCCACTTGCCGGAAAGTCTTGTAGTCCGAGACGTTCGTGAGCTCGTTCTTGTCGGCCGGGTTGTACGTGGCATTGCCGCTGGAACTATAGGCGGGGGCGTTGACCGTGACTTGCAGGAACGCATTGCCCCTCAGCTCGACGGGAAGTCCCGAGCCATCGTGGAGTACTTGTGGAACGTAGCGGATAGAATAGCCGGCAACGGCGCCATTCAGGTCGATCACCAGGCGGTCAAAGCACGGTTGCTGCCCCGTCCGGACATTCACCACTTGCGCTTGGGTCAGCGCGGGGTTTGACTTCGCCAACGATCCCCACGCGATCCCGCAATACGGGGCTGCCGACGCTTCCCCTGGAACCACTAGACCAAGCCCGGCGGCCACTACCAAAGCTGCCAACCACGCGTAAAACCTTCTCACTTGGGCCCACTCCCCTTGAATTCTTGAGCGATCCGATACCTCAAGCGTAGGAGCGTCCGGCCCCTTGAGAGAGCTTCGTATCCGCTTCGGCGCCCAACTGTTAACAGGCTTCGCGAAGGGTCACGAGGACGTAATTCAACGGTCTGCTTCCCGCGGTTTTCCGGGGTTTCGGCGCCGTCTCGCGCCTCTGTTCGTTATCACGGATAACGACGTCGGAGCGCTTGCCGGCATCGATTGCTCCGTAACTGTCGTTTTGAACGCTCAGAACGACAGTTACGGAGCAATCGATGGGCCTACGCATGCAAAAGCCCCGCCCGACTGGTTTGGGGATGCTGGATTCCAGTCGGGCGGGGCTGATTTGCGTGCGGGGTTTAGCCTTCGCAGTCGCGGCAGTACTTGAGACCGTTCTTTTCCAGCGCGATCTGCGAGCGGTGACGGACCAGGAAGCACGATGAACACGTAAATTCATCGGACTGCTCCGGGACAACGATGACGGTTAGTTCTTCGCCGGACAGATCGGCGCCCGGAAGATCGATGCCCTCGGCTGTGTCGTTCTCGTCGATGTCGATGACAGCAGTCTGGGCACCGGAGCCGCGCGATGCCTGAAGGGCCTCGAGCGATTCGGCGGGAGACTCTTCTTCGGTCTTGCGTGGGGCGTCGTAATCGGTAGCCATTGGTGTGGTTCACTTTCGTTGCTGCATAGTGCCATTTCAGGCACCTCAGTGAAGCAGTTTAGGGCATAGTACACGCCGTCAACGAATAGTGTGTTCAACAAGACATTTGGCCACGTAAGAACCCCGGAATCCCGGGGGTTTCGCTACTCCACGACGCGGATTTTCCGCGCTTGGGCGTCGGCAATGGCCACACCGCTGAGCGCCGGGAGCCAACCGTAGCGGGTGGTTTCAGTGGCTCCGGAGGCCCCCAGCTCGGCAGCGTCGTAGAAGTAGGCAGCTTCGATCCAGGCGCTCACCTTGGACATGATGGAGACGATCATGCGGCCACGCTATCGAGGCCCGGTTCAAGACCCGTTTCCGCTCTGTCACAGCCGTGTTAAATGATCCTGTAGCTCAGTAACCGCGTGCCGCCGTCGTCGTCGCCGTCGTCGGGCGCCGCGTGAATCAGCAGCCCGGATTCATCCGCAGTGACGGTGACAGGGTTGCGGGTGATGACGTGACCGGCGCCGCTGAACACGCCGATGGGCACGTCCCACGTGATTCTTTGCCGCAGCGGTTCCACCAGGGCCAGCCCTCCGAGTTCAAGGACACCACCATCAACCTGCGGCAACAGGGAAATCCCGCTGCACAGCAGAAGTCCCGGACCGAGGAGCTGGGCATCCTGGTAGTCGACGAAGTGGCCAGGGTTCTCCCACTGATCCACCAGGCGGCCTTCCGTGTCCCAGATGTAGAGCTGCCGGGAACCCCAGCTTCCGCCGAACACCAGGTCCAGTCCGGGATCGCGCACGATCCAACCGATGTGGTCCTCCACCCGGAACCGCTCGCGGACCTCGAAGGTGCCCGGATCGATCGTATAGATGGTGCTTCTGCTCGCGGCCCGGTACTCGGCGACGGAAACCCAGACGTGGTCGCCGTCGAAATCGATACCCCCTGGGTGATACGCCGCGTCCTCGCCTACAGGAATATCGCGAAGCAGCCCACCGTCCGGCCCGAGGACGAACACGTGCCCGTTCCCCCGCCCCGGAGTCCGTAGTGCCGGATCCGCCGCGGGGCGCGGCGCATCGAGGATCTCAACGGAGGACAAGAACGTCAGCCCCTTGGCGAACGCCATGCCCTGCGGGTGGTGCGTCGGAAAGTCGAGGCTGATCTCCCCAACCAGCTTGAAGCGGCTCCGCCGGTCGAGTGCGGAAAGAGCGGCGAGAAGCTCAGTCCCCCGCATCGGCATGGGCCTGCCTCCACAGCTCGTAAAGCTCGGCGGCGTATTCCGGACGGGCCGCAAGGACCCCGCCGGTTTCCGGGAACGTGTCCATCTCGCCTTCGGAATTGAGGACGACGCCACCGGCCTCCTGAACAATGAGCGTCGCCGCCAGGTGGTCGATCGGGCTGAAGCACCCGATGATCGCCCCGGCACCACGCCCGGCAGCTACGCCCACCACCGTCATGGTCGCTGAACCCATGATCCGCATGATGCTGTGCCGCTCGCCCAGCTCCGCGAGCAGTTCCAGCATCCCGGGCCACGGCAAGTGCCCCGCGAGTTCGGTCGCCACCACGGTTCCGGCCAGGGCCGACGTCGGAACTCCCGCGGAAGCCAGCGATAGCGGCTTTCCGTTGAGCCACGCACCGTGACCGGCCCACCCCTCGAAAATCTCGCCACGCCAGGGATCTGCGACGACGGCGACCGCGGGCTTGCGGTCCACGGCCAAGGCAAGCGAGAACGCCGTCCACGGAATCTGGTTTACGTAATTGGTGGTCCCGTCGACGGGATCAAGGTACCAACACGGTGCGCCGGGCACGGCGACTCCGCCCATTTCCTCGCCAACCACCGTGTGGCCGGGAAGGCGGGCCGCAATCACTTCGCGGACGTGGCGCTCGACGGCGACATCGACTTCCGTGACCAGGTCGGCAGGGTGCGCCTTGGTTGAGACCAGGCCGCGATCGGCGTCGCGCATGTACCCGACGGCCCATTCGGCCAGCTCCAACGCGACTTTCCGGGACTCAAGGACCTCGTCTCCGGCCAGTCCCCCGGGAGCCTGGGCCGAAGTCCATGCCTGTGGGTCTTCGGCGATGGCGCTTTGCAACAGGTCCAGTTGGTTGCTCGTGATCGAGTCCACGCCGAGTCCCAATGCCCAGCGCATGGTTTCCAGGTTGTCCACGGTCCAGCACGCTACTTTGGCTCCCGCGGCGTGGATCTGTTCCACCATGCCCTTGCTGAGGACCACGTGCTCGGAATTGACGAACTCGGGACCCAGTTCGGCCAGCAACTCCTCCGGCGGGGCAGTCCTCTTGCTCCAAGGCAGCCAGATCCGGGCATCCTTATCGAGGGCGCGGATGATCCGCATCCCGTCCAGGTTCCCGCACCAGGCCACTTCGATGCCGCTTTCGCGTACGACGGCGGCAGTCGCCTTCGCGGGGCCGGGCTCGTCCATGTCGATGAGCACGGTTGACCGGCTGTCGCGAAAGAGCTCAAGGACTTCGGATAGCAGGGGAATACGTTCCTCACCGGCGCCCAGTTGCCTGATGCGGTCATAGTCGACGTCTGCAACGTCCGCATCGAGGCTCCAGATCCTGAGCAGCGAGGCATCGTGGAGCAGGATCACCTGCCCGTCCTTCGTTACCCGGACGTCCACTTCCACGAGGTCCGCACCCGCGTCGATGGCTGACGCTATGGCGGGCAAGGTGTTCTCCAGATACTTGCTGGAGTCGCCCCGATGGGCCGCGGCCCGGGTCCTTTTGGTGTCGATCGTGTTGCTCACAGTGCGGCACCTGCCTCTCCTACCAGGCGTCCGTCCCGGAAGGTCATGGCCTTGCGGATCCCCGCATATGTCTGTTGGCCGGGCTGCATGAGCTCTCCGCTGACAAAGCTGCGGAGCCGGGCGTCGGCCCTGCGCACGTACACTTCCTGGAAGTGTCCGCGCGGGACCACCCTCTCGACGGTCGCCGGCACAGCACCTGCGAAGGGGGCGTCTGCCAGGATGACGTCCTCGGGCCGGATCCCGAGAATGTCCGGGCCCGCAGTGATGAGTCCGCCGTCGAGCGAGCCTTCCAAGCGATTCATGCTTCCGATGAAGGTAGCGACAAACTCGGTTTCCGGGCGGGCATAGAGCGCTTCCGGGGTGCTGTATTGCTCGATCCGGCCCGCATTCATGACGGCGATGCGGTCCGACATGGACATCGCCTCTTCCTGGTCGTGCGTGACGATGACCGTGGTGATGCCCAGTTCCTGCTGGATCTTGCGGATGTCTTCGCGCACTTTGACACGTAGTTTCGCGTCCAGGTTGCTCAAGGGTTCGTCAAGGAGCAGGAGCTTCGGCTCCTGGACGAGTGCCCTGGCCAATGCCACGCGTTGCTGCTCGCCGCCGGAGATGCGTGCCGGTTTGGAATCCGTGTGGTGCAAAAGGCTGACCAACTCCAGGACGGCTTCCACCCTGCCCTTGATCTCAGCCTTGGACAATTTGCGGAGCTTCAGCGGGAAGCCGACGTTCTTGGCCACGGTCATGTGGGGCCACAGCGCGTAGTTCTGGAACACCATGGCGCTGGGGCGGTTCTCCGCGCCGAGGTGCGAGACCTCCTGGCCTTCCACCTCAATGGAACCAGAGTCCGGCTCCAGGAACCCGGCGATCATGCGCAGCGTCGTTGTCTTGCCGCAGCCGGAGGGCCCCAACAAGGACACCAGCTCGCCCTCCTTTACCGACAGATCGAGGTTGTCGATGATGGTGCGGCCGCCGAGGATCTTGTGGAGGCCGCGGATGGTCAGGCCACCGCCCGACGCCGGAGTGCCCGGCTTCGTGGGGCTGGCGGGTGATTCAGTCAACGGTTCATGGATTGTCATGGGTTCTCTGTCTGAACATTGAGCGCGGTGCGCTATTTGATCTGGAAGCCTTCGGCGAGCTGGCCGCCGAGGATGTGCTTGTGCGCCGCGAGCATGAGGGCCACGGAGGGAATGGCCAGCAGGATCGAGAAGACGGCAGCCACCTGGGTGGGGTAGTTCAGCACCAGGCTGTACATCTGGGTGGGCATGGTCATGAAGGCCGGTGCACCCACCAAGTACGTTCCTTGTGCTTCGTCGAAGGACGCCAGGAAGGACATCACGGCCGCGACGATAATCCCGGGCAGGGCCATGGGGAGGGTCACGGAAGTGAACACGCGCAATGTGGAGGCTCCGGCGTCGCGCGCTGCTTCCTCAAGGTTCCGCGGCACGGCAGCGAACGCTGCCGCCGGAATCCACGTCATGAACACCACGGTGCCCAGCACGTGCACCACGAGGATTCCCAGCACCGTGTTCATCAGGTTCAAGGCGTAGAAGAGCGCAGCGAGGGTGACGAACAAGCCCATCTTGGGGAAGGCGTTGGTCGCGAACAGGCTGATCAGGAAGAAACGGCGTCCGGGAAAATCAAAGCGGGCGAAGGCGTAGGCGGCGGGCAAGCAGATGATCGCAGACACAAGGACCGTCAGCGGGGCGAAGAACAAGGAGTTCTGCACCGCGATTCCGAGCGCGCCGTCGTTGACCACCACCTGCCACCAGCGCAATGTCCAGTCATCGGGAAGGAGGTTGGGGAAGGTCCAGTTGCCGGCGAAAGCACGAACGCCGAGCCAGAGCAGCGGGCCAAGGATGAAAACGATCATGAGGACCACGAACAGGCCCACCAGCGCACTGCGGACAATCGAGTCCAGCGTGAGCGGCCGGCGGGTGCGGGACCCAGCCGGGGATCCGGTAGGGAGAGCCATCAGACTTTCCCCTGTTCCTTGGCGGAACGGAAGTTCGCCCACACGTAGAGCGCGGCGATTCCGGAGGCAATCAGGAAGACAGTGAAAGCCATGACCGCGGACTGCTGTGGCTGGTTGAAGGCAGAGAAGTAGTTGGACATGTCCACTCCGAGCATGTTCGGTGAATTGGGCCCGGTGAAGTACGGGACCGTGAACGATCCAACAATTCCAATGGCCGTAAACGTCGTCGCGATGATGATGGGAACAGCGGCCATGGGAACGATTACCGAGACGATCGTGCGCAAGGACCCGGCACCGGCGTCGCGGGCTGCTTCGATCATGGCGTTCGGCACGGACTGCAGTCCGGAGGAGACCATGAGCACCGCGAAAGGCAGGGAAGTCCAGACCGAGCCGATGATGACCGTGACCATGGTGAAGGCCCACACGGGGAAGTCAAGCCCGAAGAGGGCAAAGACGCTCCGGAGGAAACCGGTGCCGGAGTAGAAGGTCAGGATCGCCCACGAGGCGATGACCACCGGGATGAAGAGCGGCACGATCGCCAGTCCGGAAAGGAGGCGGGCCATTCGACCGCCTTTCAGCTTGAGGTAGAGCCCAATGCCCAAGGCCAGGAAGATGACCGTTGCCGTGCTGACCAGCGTCACGATGACGGTGACCAGGAGGTCCCCGAGGAAACGCTTGTTGGTGAACATCTCCTGGTACGCGGCCAGCGTTCCCCACCAGGCGTCCGCCTCGTGCACGTTCTGGCCAATGGTGGCGATGGTGTGGTTCAACCCGCCGGTCAAGCCAATGCTGAAGCCGAACGCGAGAATGATCGGGAAGCCGACGAAGATCGCGATCAACAGGATCGGCGGCAGTGCCATGAAGAACCCGACGGCGCGCTGGCCCAGGCGCTTGGGGCGCGTGGTACGAGCCGGCGGAACTGTTTGCTGCAGTTCCGCCGGCTTGTGAAGCGTGGTTGTCACTGGCCGGGAACCTTCTGGTCCCAGAGGTTGTTCAGGTCTTTGCCCATCTGGTCGAAGTAGCCCTTACGCAGGTTGTTGGTGTCTGCGTCCTTGAACTTGTCTTTCACATCACCCGGAAGTTTGTCCAGGCTGATGGCCGGGAAACCGGACATTTCCTTGATGATCATGGTCTGTGCCTCCGGCGAGAGGACGAAGTTGGCAAGCTTCAGCGCCGCTTCCTGGCGGGGCGAGGACTTGGGAATGCCGAGGTAGGCGGCACCGCCGGTGAAGGACGGGTTGCTGATCTGGGTGGCCTTCACGGTGGACGGGATCTGGCCGTTGGTCAAGCCGGTGATGAACTGGTCAGACCACACCGGAGCCATGGAGATCTGTCCCTTGGCGAGCAGGTCAAGGGTCTGCTGGTTGCCGTTGGGGTAGACGCCGCCCTGGAAAACGGACGAGTTGAGGTCCTTCAACGTCGCGAAGCCCTGGTCCCAGTACTTCTCGAGATCCTTCTCGTAGCCCACCGTCATCTTGGCGCGGGCGTCGGCCGGAACGAACTTGTCCAAAACGGTGGCAACGAATGCACCGCCGGACCCACCGGACTTGGGCGAGTTGTAGGTGAACTTGCCCGGGTTTGCCTTGATCCAGGCGAGCAAATCGTCGAGGGTCTTCGGCGGAGTGGCAACCGTCTTGGTGTCATATGCGAGGAGCACCGCGGAGCCGCGGTACGGGATGCCACCGGTGCCGCCGGCCTTGATGACGTCCTGCGGGACATCGTTCAATGCCGGAATGGTCTGGGAACTCACGGAGGTCAGCAGATTGGCTGCGGAAGCCTTGGAAACGAAGCCGCCATCGACGAGGTCGAAATCAGGTTCCTTGTTCTGCTCCGTGGCGCTGGTCAGTTTCGCCAGGGTCTGGGAATCGTGCTCGCCGTGCAGATCGAGGGTGACCTTCACGTTGTAGCCGGGGTTGGCCTTTTGGAAGGCGGGAACAAGGCTCTTTTCCCACAGGTTCTGGACGTTCGTGTCCCCGCTGATGAAAACGGTGATCGTCTTGTCCGGGGATGCGCTGGCGCCATTGTTCTGGGCCGTTGCGGTGCTGCTTTGAGCGCAGCCGGTCACAGCGGTGGCTGCAACAACGGCGACGGCGGCCGCTGCTAGAAAGCGGTTGGTCATGGTGTTCCTTCATCTTGAACCGAAAAGTCCCCCAAGGGCAGGAACTACCATCCAAGGGCAAGGTGAAGGAGTGGGTCATGGCCCATGAATCCGGGGTTAACCCGAGGAAGAATTAACGCAAATATGTCAGGACATACGAACAACAGCACGAAACGTTTTGCAGTGGATCGCCCTACTTGCGGGCTCGCTTCCAACCGATCGTCAGGAACGTGACCAGGACGGCGATCGCCGCGGCCAGGGCCAGGCTGACCGGGCCGGTACCCCAGTTGAGTCCCCCTCGGTCAGGAGAAACAGCGGTCCAGTCGGAGAAGGACGCCCCCAATGGCCGGGTCAGGATGTACGCGAACCAGAAGGCCGGGATCGCCGCCAGCAGGCGACGCCAGTGGGCCAGTGCCGGGACAGCGATGACAACCGCGAACATGATGCCCGAGGCGAGGTAACCGAGGCCCAGCGAGTAGGCGGCCAGGTCCCCGGTAGCCGTGCCGAGGGCGAAGGTTGTCAGCACAGCGGCCCAGTAGAAAGCCTCCCGACGCCGGGTGGTGATGCTATGGATGGAAAGGGTCTTCTCGTTCCGGTGCCAGAGCAGGAAGACAACAGCGAGAGCCACGGTGAAGAAGAGGGTCGACGCCAGATAGGGGACGCCAAGTCCGACGTGGACAGCGTCCGCAGCCATGGTCCCAAACACACTGACCATCGCGACGGCGGTCCAGTACACCCAAGGGATGTAGCGGCGGACGCGGAACTGGAGGACCAGCGAAATTACCAACGCCGCAAATCCGAGGCCCAGAGCGATCTCGGGCTCAAAGCTGTGCACCAGGAAATCGGACATGGTTTCGCCCATCCCGGTAGTGAGGATCTTCACTACCCAGAACAAGACGGTCACCTCGGGTACTTTCGAGACGGAAGCTCGGGCGACGGCTTTCTGCAGTCGATCGCCAGCAGCTACGGTGTCCTTGGCCCGCGGGCTAGCGGTGAGTTCTTCGGGCATCATGGCCCCCATTGTTCAGGGCTTTCCCGAGCGTTTCCCGAATGTGACGCGTGGGGCCCTCGCCCTGACACGGTGACGAAGCCCCCAAGCCACCCCGCGCCATTCGCGGGATAATGGAACCATGGCCGATCAGGATCAGGATCCTTGGGATGAGTTCGACAGGCTCAAGCCCGCGGGACACGATCGCGCCCAGGGCTATCCGGGAGGAGAACCCTTGGGTTTTGGCTTCCAGACGGGCGTGCGGAGCGCAAGGGTGGCCTTTGGTTTCGCCGTCTACACGCTGGTCCTCGGAACCGTTCTGGTCCTCGTCGGAATCATCGACTTCATCGGCACCGGCGAGTTGCTGTGGCTCGGACTGATGGTGCTCATCGAGGCCGCCTTCATCTACGGATTCATCCAACTGGCGCACCAAGCGCGCAACCGACGCTCAACTTAGGCGCGCCCGTTGTCGAAGAATTACAGCCCCTCCGCGATCCGCTTGATCGCGGCCAGGCGGCGGTCCCACTCTGCGCCGATGCGGTCAAGGCTGCGCGCAGTTTCGCTCAGCTGCGAGCCGAGCACCCTGTAGCGCAGTTCGCGGCCGACGCGCAGCGATTCAACGAGTCCGGCGTCCTGCAGCACGGCGAGGTGCTTGGCGATCGCTTGCCGGGTGACCGGGAGCCGCCCGGCGAGGGCCGACGCCGATGCGTCGCCCTCGCCGAGGGCAGCCAGGATGCTCCACCTCGTCTCGTCGCCGAGTGCGGCGAACACTGGAACCAGGGTGCTCGTGGTCACGACCCACCCTCGACATAAGCGGCCAGTTCGTCGAGTTCCGAGTCCCAGCCCTGGCGGTGGCTCTCCATGTTGAACGCCGGATCGCTCGTCGTGTCGAAACCGGTCTCGACGACGGTGAGCTGCGTTCCGCCGTCGAGCGCTTCAAGCGTGAAGCGGAAAACGGTCGAACGGTCAGGATCGACCTCGGTGGGCTGGGTGCCGCGCGCGTCGTCGTTGCTCCAGCGGTAGGCAATCATTCGGGGTGGGTCGAGCTCCTCGATCCGCACCGGGAAGGCGCCGTATCCTTCGAAAGAGAAGACACCGCCGGCGCCGACGGCGACGTCGTCGAGGACGGCGGTCTGTCCAAACCACCGCGCGATGTGCTCGGCTTCGGTGATCGCGGCCCAAACCTTCTCGATTGGTGCTGCGATGGTGATGGTGCGCCTCACGGTGAATTCGCCGGCGTCGACGACGGAGGCCTGGTTTGCAGTCATAGTCATGATTCTGTTCCTTTCAGTCAGTTACTGCAACTACAGGGTTGCATTAAGGTTCCGAAAGAGCAACCCCTAGGTTGCAGATCGAGGCTTGCCGCCGTCGCCAAGGGCGGATCTCTTGCGGCGTCCCGAGGCCACGATGAAGACTGCGACGGCGATTGCCACTATCGCGGCGGCGCCGCCGATTGCAGTGATGATGCTCCAGGGGCTGACAGTCCCGTCGTCGGATTGCGTTCCGGTAGTGGTGGCCGCAGACGCGGGCTTCGAGGCTGCAGAGGTTGTTGCGCCCGCGGCAACCGCGGCGTAACGGGATACCGAGCCGTCGCCGGTACCCTTGCCCGGGCTCGTCACGATGAGCGTCCCGTCCGGAGCCACCGCCAGATGGCCGGAGTTCTTATCAGTGGGAATGGAGGATCCCACAGCTGTTGCGCCCGGCGGGACGACGGACAGCACGCGGTCCTGGACAGCGGTCACGTACAGGGTTCCGTCCTGCCCGACGGCTGCCTCTTGGGGGCCTCCCGGGACGAAGATACGGTACGCGACCGTGTCAGTGTCCGGTTTGATGACAGCTACCCGATCGGAACTGATGTTGGTGACGTAAATTGTTCCGTCGGGCCCGGCGGCGATCCCGTGGGGGTTCTCGGTGTTGCCGGGTGTCGAACTAACCTGAATGGTCCGTGAGACGGCGCTGGCTCCGTAAGGAATGACCGAGACCGTCCCTGCGATTTGGTTCGCGACGAACGCGGTGCCGTCCTTCGTGACTGCGACCTCCACCGGCCCTGCTCCGACGGGTACTGTCCGGCCCACGGTCGATCCGTTCGGTGCAATGACCGACACGGTGTGCTCCGAGTGGTTCGGAACATAGATCGTCCCATCAGGTCCTGCGGCGATCAGATGGCTTCCGGGGGAAACCGGAATTCTCCGGGCCACGCCGCTCGCGCCAGCAGGAATAACGCCCACGTCGTACTGATTGCTGGCGCTGTCCCGTTCCGCGACGTACAGGGTGCCGTCCGGGGCCAATGCCAGGCCGGAGGTATATCCTCCCGTGGTGATAGTCCGGGAAGGCTTAGCGTCTCCGGGCGGTATCACACTGATGCCGCCGGCCGCTCCATAGTTGCCGACATACGCAGTGCCGTCGGAACCAACCACCACGCCAACGGGCACCCCGCTCACGTCCAGAACTTCCGAAGGTGCCGCCATCGCAGGCACAGCGCCCAGATAGGCGAACGCCGTCGCGGCCACGACGGCCAGGCTCCAAATTTTCACTCTTCTTCCCCCAAAATGCCCACAACGGCGCTGGACGCCGGCTCAGCGGAGCGTGCTCCGCGTCTGCAGCATATCCCGCCGCCGGTCCTCACCCCTTGCGCGGCAGATACGTGTTGACCGGGCGGCCGGTCGAACCGTAGGCCAAATGCAGGTCAACTAGTCCTTTGCGTTCCAGTTCGCTGAGATAGCGCTGGGCCGTCGGGCGGCTGATGCCGACGCTGCCGGCAATCTCCGAGGCACCCAAAGGCTCCGTGGAGTGAACCACCATGTCGAGGACTTTTTGCATGGTGGGCGGCAGGCGCCGGGGTGCTTTCGCAGGGGGAGCCGTCCGGCGCAGGCTGAAGAGCTGGTCCACGGTCGCCTGGTCGGCCACGGTCCGGGACTCCGCTTCCTGCCGCCAGCGCCGATAGGCCTCGAGTTGGGTTTGCAGCTGCTCGAAGCCGAACGGTTTGACGAGATAGTACACCGCTCCCCCGCGCATGGCGGCCCGCACGGTCTCAAGGTCCCGGGCGGCGGTGATCATGACGGCGTCGAGCTTTTCGCCGGCTCCCTGAAGGGACCGAAGTAAACTGATGCCGTCTTCATCGGGGAGGTAGACATCCAGCAGAAGAAGGTCCGGTTTGAGCCGCTGCACGGCTTCCCTGGCCTCCGCCGCGGTGTGTGCCTCGCCGACGCATTCGTATCCCTCGATTTTGGCCACGCGGCTGGCGTGGATGCGCGCTACGCGGAAGTCGTCGTCGACCACCAAGGTGCGGATCATTCGATCGATTTTCCTGTCATGACCGGGGTTTCGGATTCCAAACGCGGTTCCGGTAACCAGATTTCAAAGCGTCCCCCGGGTCCGGGGAAAACATCCATGGTTCCTCCCGCACGGTGAACGATCCGGCTCACCAGCGCAAGGCCTATCCCGCGACGCATTCCCGGCCGCGGTTCTTTCGTGGTGAATCCGTCAGCGGTGATCGTGCCCACCAATTCTGCAGGAACACCGGGCCCATTGTCGGTCACGCAAATGAAAATGCCCGAGGAGTCGTCCAGTTGGATGGTCACCTCACGGGGTGTGGGTTGCTCCGCGAGGATCTCGACGGCGTTGTCCAGGAGGTTCCCGACGATCGTCAGCAGTGCTTGCGTTTCAAGGAACGGTTGGCGCAGCTGGGAGTCGTCGGTCACCGAGATTTCCACATCCTGCTCGGCAGCCACGGTGATTTTCGCGAGCAGCAGCGCCGCGAGCTCCGGCGGCTCGATCCGCGAGCGCAGTCCTTCGCCAAGTGAGCGCGAGGTGTCCGAAATCCGCGATACGAAATTCCGCGCCTGGTCCACATCTCCAAGCTCCAAGAGTCCGTCCACCACGTGGAGACGGTTGGCGTACTCATGCTCCTGTGCGCGCAAGGCTTCCATCAGGCCTTCGACCGAGCGAAGGTCGCGGACGAGGCCCTCAACCTCGGTACGATCACGCAATGTGACCACCGAGCCGATGCTCCTTCCAGCCAGGGCAACGGACATCCGGTTGACCACCAGCAAGGCGTCCTCGGTGATCACGATCTGGTCGATTCCGCTGATCTCACCCGTCAGGAGGGAACGAAGCCGTCCGGGCGGCAGAAGATCCTCGATCTTCTCTCCCAGCACGTTTTCTTCGAGATGCAGCAGGGAGCGTGCCTCGGAGTTGATGACGGTGACCCGGCCGTCGTCGTCGAAGCCGATCATCGCCTCGCGGATGCCGTGCAGCAAGGCTTCGCGCTCTTGCAGGAGGGACGCAATCTCCACCGGTTCGAGATCGAAGGTGACCCGCTTGATTCGGCGCGCGAGAAGGGCCGAACCCATGGCACTGATCACGAGCACCACGGCTGAATAGCCGGCGATCAGCAACACCTGCTTGGTGAGTTCGCTGCTTTCCGTGGTCTCCAAGATTCCCACCGAGACCTGCCCGACGACGGTCCCGTCCGCTGCGCGCACCGGCGCCTTGGCGTTGACTGAGTCGCCGAGGCTGCCTTTGTCGATTCCGACGTGGGTCTGCCCGTCAAGGACGGCGACGGGTTCTTCCAGGGTCTGCCCGATGAGGTTTGGATTCGGGTGGGAGTACCGGACACCTTTCCGATCAGTGACCACGACGTAGTCCGGCTGTGCCTGGGACTGGACCTTGCTGGCGATCGCCTGAATCGAGTGCGTGGGATCTCCGTTCCCCAGCGACGTCACGATTTCCGGCATTTGCGCCACCGTCGTGGCGATTCCCAGCGCCCGGAGCCTGTACTGGTCTTCGAGTGTCTGGTTGCTGATCTGGGTGTAAAGAAGCGCGCCCAGAGTGACTGTCACAAAGAGGATGCAGAGCAACCACACCAGAATCTGGGAGGCAAGGGGCCGGGCCTTCCAGCGCGCGCCGAAAAATCGCAAGCCACGCGACTCTGGATGCACTGCCAACCTCTTCCTACTCTCCTAGTAGCTTATGTGACAAAGTTCACGGCTACTACGGCTCAGCGACGTACCGGCACCTTGGCATGCCACGAGGTGTGTTTCTCATAGACGTGCGCGATGCCCAAGAGGTCTGCCTCCGCGAATTCCCGTCCCAGGAAATGCATCCCCACCGGCTGTCCTCCGGCAAATCCGCACGGGATGCTGAGTCCGGGCATTCCGGTGAGGTTGGCCGGCGAGAGCATCATGAGCGCGCTGGAGAGGGAATCCTTCCCCGTTGAGCCGGTGAGCGAATGGGACATGTCAGCTTCGATCGGCGCGATGGACGGCAGCGTCGGGGACACCAAAGCCTGGACTCCTGCGTTGTCCATGGCAGTCCGCAGGGAGGCGCGAAGATACGAGCGCACTTGATGCGCCAACTGGACGTCTTCTCGCGGCACCAAGGCGCCGGTTTCGATCATCACGCGGGTTCCGCGGAGATACTTGTCAGCGCTTCCGGCCAATAGTTCGCGATGGTGTTCAACCGATTCGGACAGCGAAATCGCCAAGCTCGCCGGCAGGGCCATCTTCAGTTCCGGGAGGGACACCTCAACAAGCTCCACCCCGAGTCCTTGCAAAACCATCAGAGCCTGCTCAAGGACCGCAGCCACTTCCGGCGTGACCTCCCACTCGGCCCAAGCGCCACGATCCACCGCCACCCGGGTCGGGGCCGGCATCGCCTCGGGGAGCACCATCTCCTGAAGGCGTGCCGCCGTCGCGGGCTCCAGCATGCCTTGGAGCAGCACCGCACAATCCGACACGCTTCGAGTGATCGGACCGATGTGGTCGAGGGTATGGCTGACGTTGAGAACGCCCGAACCGTCCACCAGTCCGGCCGTGGCTTTGAGGCCCACCAGCCCGTTGACCGACGCCGGATTCCGCACCGATCCACCGGTATCCGTGCCCAGGGCGCCCGGTGCGCTCCCGACGGCCACGGCCACTCCCGAACCGATGCTGGACCCGCCGGCGTAGCGCTCCGCCCCCCAGGGATTTTTCGACGGCGGGGTCCCTTGTCCGAAGGCGAACTCATGGGTCACCGTCTTGCCCAGGATCACTGCCCCGTTCCGCCGCAAGTGCCTCACCACACCGGCGTCGTCGGAAGCAACTCGGCCCCTGAGCGCCAGGGAGCCGCCTTCAGCCGGCATCCCGCGCACGTCGATGACGTCCTTCACGCCAAGCGGAATCCCGTGGAGCGGTCCGAGAAACTCTCCGCGCGCCGCGCTATTGTCCGCGGCGCGGGCCGCGTTTCGGGCGCCTAGCCGGTCGACGTGGACCCACGCATGCACTGAATCTTCGGTGGCCTCGAGCCGCCCGATGACGGATTCCACGAGTTCGGCCGCCGAAAGTTCGCCGCGGCGCAGGAGCCCGGACGCCTCCGTGATTCCCAGTTCCCATGCTTCAGTCATTCGCGCCACCTCCCCGGGCTTCCGGCAAACGTCGGGGGTCGAAATCGGCCCTCAACGCGGCCATGCCGCGCTGAAAGTCATTGAATGAGCGTTCGACGGCGGCCGCGTCCTCCCGCTGGATGGCCTCGCCAACCAGCTCGATGAGTCGCGCGGACTGCTCTGGAGTCAAGAGCCCGTTCACCGGTGCGCCGCCGGAGTCAGCCGACCGTCCCGCACCACGCAGACGCCGCCGACGAAGACGAACCGTACGTCGCGGAAGTCTTCGGCGCTGGCGACGACGACGTCGGCATCCCGTCCCGTTTCAATCCGCCCGCCGTTCGGCGCAATCCCCGGAATCAACCCGGTCACAGAGGATGTTGCCATGGCCACTGCTCCGGCCAAGGTTCTGTAGCCATGCTCGGCCACATCCTGCACGGCCGAGATCAATTCATCGTGGTGGCCCTCGTGGCCGTAGTCCGTTGCGAGGACATCCACCAGCCCGGGCTCCTGCAGCAGAACATCCCAGTGCTCCCGCGTGGTCACGGTCTGTTTGCGGTGCAGGAGGTCGAAAACCGAGACTTCGGCCGGCCAACCGTGGTCCCTGCCGAGCTTGGCCAGCGCAAGCGCCTCCGCGGGAGTGTGCGAGGGGTGGTTGGCGTGGGAGGCAATGACGCTCGCCTTCGACCCGCCTGCCGTGGC
This sequence comes from Arthrobacter sp. FW306-1B-G06A, assembly GCF_058781765.1. Classification (NCBI taxonomy): domain Bacteria; kingdom Bacillati; phylum Actinomycetota; class Actinomycetes; order Micrococcales; family Micrococcaceae; genus Arthrobacter; species Arthrobacter sp. FW306-1B-G06A. The sequence continues at coordinate 156,726 of NZ_JBYSXB010000001.1, forward strand.
CCGTGGTGTCCCGTCCATGAGTTCGCGCATGACCCGGGCTGTCGCGGCTGCACTGTGCACAATCGCCGGGACGCCGAACCGAGCCGCGGCCTGGACGCCCTCCCGGATGCCGTTGAGTGCTGGCTCGATGGAAGGCAACACGGAATCCGCGATGATTTTCCGCAATGCGACGAGGCCGATCTGTCCTTCCAAGCCGGCTTCGGCGGCCGCGGCGCGCAGTTCGGCCATGTCGCAAGCCTCGGGATCGATGAAGCGGCCAAGGACGGCTTCCTTCATCCGCCGGGCCTGCGCCGAGTGCACGCGCACGCCGCTCGCCTTTTCGATGGCGCGGGGGATGTAGCTCAGGTCCTGCCCTCCCCCGCCGAGGGTTTGTCCGCCGCCGAGCTCCCCGATCGCGATCGCGCCGTCCTCGAGCATCCTCTCCACCGTACGGTGGCCGGACTGGGCGGGCAGTCCCCTGCCGTCAGCCATTCGTGCGGCCCGCTCAGCCTCGGGCAAGTATGTCGTTGCTCCACGGACCTGGACCGCATGGCGGCGGTCGGCTTCCCGGACATGGTCCATGGTGCAGAAACCGCAAAGGTTCAGCACTGTGGTAGTTCCCGCAAGAAGGTGGCGGTCAAGATTCGCGAGCCACTCGTCGTCGGGCAGCGCGGGGGCGCCGCTGGGCATGAGCGGCCCGGGAGTCACCCCATGGACGTGGCTATTGATGAGACCAGGCATCACGACGCATCCGCCCGCATCGATCACCTCGCCGTCGAACGCTTGATCGCGATCCCAACGCTCGAGAACGTCGGCGACGCGACCGCGGCGCAGGATCACTGCTCTTGATTCGAGCACCGTACTGCCTGTGCCTGGCACTACGGTGCCACCGTGGATGAGCGTAGACATTCGACTCCCTATCGATTACGTTCATGATATCGAAGTATCTTCACTATAACCACAGAGAAAAAGCGCAGAGGAGATTCCACAGTGCCAGTCCCCTCCACCTCCCGGGATTTCGTGGGCTACGGCGAGCATCCACCGGAGTTCCGCTGGCCTGGGGATGCACGCGTTGCCGTGTCCCTGGTGATCAATGTCGAAGATGGAGCGGAGCGCAGCATCGCCCGCGGGGGCCCAGCGGACGATCTTGGAGCCCACTGGATCAAGCACCCCGCCCACCCCACGGTCCGGAACCTCACGCTGGAATCCGCTTTCGAATACGGATCACGGGCAGGCATCTGGCGCGTGTTGCGCATTCTGAGGCGCCACGACGCGAGGGCAACGGCTTTCTGCTGCGCCACGGCGCTTGAGCAAAACCCGCAGATCGCTGCTGCGCTCGTCAGGGACGGCCACGAAATTGCCGACCACGGTTACAACTGGGATACCCACGCCGGGCTCGCTCCCGAGGAGGAGCGCGCGCTCATTACCGCTTCCCGCGACTCCATCGCCCGAAGCACCGGCGTTCCGCCGACCAGCTGGTACTCCCGCGACGGACTCAACCCTGGCACGCGGGACATTCTCGCCGCCGCTGGATTCATGTACGAGTCCAATAGCTTCAACGATGACTTGCCGCACTCCGGAACCGGGATGGACAAGGCGGGGAAGGACGGAACAGGGTTGCCCGTGCTGCCCTACGCCGGTGACACCAACGACTCGGGCCTCTTCAGGCAGTTCCCCACGGCCACCGCGTTCGCGCGCCACTTGTGCGGCACGCTCGACATGATGCTCACTGACAGCCGGCACGGCCCGTCCGTCATGAACGTGGGCTTGCACCCGCGCCTCATTGGCCGGCCTGCCTACGCCGCCGCCCTGGATGCGTTCTTGTCCCACGCGGGCAAAAACCAAGCGTGGATTGCGACGCGATCGCAGATCATCCAGGCCTGGCTGCTGAAGACGAGCCCTAGGCCCTAGCGAGCAGCGCGCCCCAACCAGGGATCGGGCGCGCAGTTCCGGCCAGCCGGAGGAGATGCCACAGCGTGGCTGTTGCGCTGTCGACCACGGGCACGCCGAATTCGGATTCGAAGCCGGCCGCAAGATAGGCGGAGCGAAGGTTCGTCCCGATACAGACCACCGCGTCGACGTCGGAACCAAAGGCGGGCTTCATGAGCGCGCCGATTTCGGTGCTGGACATCCGCGAGATCTCCGGATTGGACATCGACGTCGCGGGCACCGAGGAACGGACTACTTCCAGGCCGCTGGCTGCGTACTCACGTTCAATGAGTGCCACGATGCCCGCGGGGCCGGGAAAAACGACGGCGACCCGGCCGGCGTCGAGCGCTTCCAGGGCGGCCACGAGCGCGAGGGACGCCGTGGTGGCTGGCGCGCCGGTGGCCTGCGTCAATGATTCGGCGAGTGCCCGGTCGCCTTCGAGGCCGGTCCAGGATCCCGACGTTCCATGGAACGCGATGGCATCCATCTCAGCATCGCTGAGCAGTGACGGCGCGTCGCCGAGAACCGTCGCATCGATGCGGTCATCGAGGTCCGCCGGGAGCCGGAAGCGGCTGTAGTGGACGCCGACGTCGGGCGATCCGGCCAGGATGTCGGCTGTCAGGGACTCCGCGTTAGAGTTCGACGACGGCACGAGCATTCCCAAACGGGACGACGGGCCGGGCGGGCGGCTGGTCAATGCGATTTGCCCAGCGACGGCGGCGTCGAGATCGCCACCATGACGGCCGCGGTGTCCGTGAGGTTGCTCCACCAATGCGGCAGCGTGGCATCATAGGTCAGGCTGTCGCCCTCGCCCAAGGTGAACTCCTGCCCGCCAACACTCGCCACGAGCGTGCCGGTCTGGACCACGACGCACTCCTCACCCTCGTGCGAATGCGGAACCTCCGCGCCGTCGAAATGCGCGGGGATGGTCATGTTGATGACGCCAAGCTTCCGGTCCGCATCCGGCACGATCAGTTCCATGACGATTCCCTGCGAAGGAATCTCGATGCGGCGGCGATCGGCCCGGCGCACCAGCATGTGGTTCTGCGTCTCGCTGGGGTCGGTAAACATGCTCGCCAACGGCACACCGAGGGAATTGGCGAGGCGAAGGAGCGTGGCGAATGACGGATTACCGATGCCGCGCTCGATCTGGCTGATCAGTCCGGCGCTGACGCCGGCCCGGTCCGCCAATTCCTCGACTGTGAATCGCCCCGCACGCTGTTCCTTGAGCATGGCCCCCAAGTGGGTGATCCACAGGTTGCGGTGCAGAGTGTCATCGTCGTCGACTTTAACAACTTCCGTGCTTCCCAATACGGCTCCTCAGTGTTCCAGCACTCATCAGTATATCGAAGACTCGTCAACTAAACGAAGGATCCTGGCTGGATCCTCCGGCGTCGAGCCCTTCTTCATCGTCACAGCATGCCAGCATCGGCATCGCTGCAGAAGAACCACGCGGTTCATTTTCACAGGGAGTCACACCTCGTCACCCGGGTCTCCGGAGCGACGGCATCAGCCAGCTGCGCGATCATCGAGGCGAGCTCACGCTCCCAGTACACCGCGGCGCGATCGGCGCCCCGGGCGTGGACATCGCCGGCACTGGCAATGTCCGCGGCAGGAAGGCCCACGCTTTGGCCGGCAGCGCCGAGGACGTCGACGACGCGCTGGACGGATTCCTCAAGAGCGACCGCCCCGGGCCTCCCCTGTTTCATCAGTTCGCCGGCCAGGTCCGTGGGGCCAACCCAGCCGCCGTCGAAACACTCCAACGCGACGAAGTCTTCGACGGCGTCGACGGCTTCCACCGTCTCAAAAAGGACCGTCAGCCGGGGCTCCAGCGAATAGTCCGCACCAAACGCCGAGGCGAACGAAGCCTGTTTCGGCCGGAACCCATAAGGGCTGAACCTCGTCGCCCGATAGGCCCTTTCAAGTTCCTTTGGATGCCGCACCCTGGGGAGCACAATCTCGTCCACGCCCGTGTTCGCGAACGCCACCAAGGTCATGTCGTCGAGGTCGGGGACACGGACGGCCACCCGGGTATTGGCGCCCGACAGTCGCTGGACCGCATCCGCGCAGTGCTGCAAGGTCAATGTTGTCTGCTCTGCGTCGAGGACCACGAAATCCAGGTTTCGGTAGGCAACCACGGACAACAGCGTGGGGGTCGGCTCGGCCGTGATGAGTCCGACCTGCCGGACCAGCGACGCCGCCATCACTCGTCCGCCACGAACTGCCAGTCGGCGGGCTTGCTGACGCCGACAACAAGGTTGACGTCTTCGTCGCCGTCGTTGGTTATGCCGTGGGTGGTGCCGCGGGGAATGTAGATGCCATCGCCAGGCTTGGCCCGGTACTCGGTGTCGCCCAGATGGACGAGAGGTTCGCCCGAGATGACCACGTAGAACTCGGAGGCATCGGGGTGGTGATGGCACAGGTGATGTTGCCCGGGGAGGATCCTGCCCCAACTGACGCAGAGGTCGTCGGAGCCGCTCAGGTCACGCGAGATGAGCGTAGAGACGAGCCCCTGGTCCCTTTGTCCGCGCAATCCCGTCTTCTCCAACGCCGTGAAGCCTTGCTCATCCACGTTGTGGACCAAGCGCGAAATGTCCGTGGCCACTGGAGTCCGTCCTCCCGGCATCGACGTCGTCACGCGCGGCCTTCGTACGCCGCTTCGAGCCGGCCGGCGGCAGGCGGGTTGGCGACCCACCACCGGGCAATTTCCTCCCTAGTGGCGAACCAAACGTCGTTCCGGGCACGGGCATACTCCAGGAAGCGCCTGACGCCCAAGGCCACGCTGGGCCGCCCACCGATGCGCAAGTGCACTCCCACGGACATCATCCTGGGCACGGTTTCCCCTTCGATCAGAAGGCAGTCGAGGCTGTCCTTCAGTACATTGAAGAAGTCATCCGCTGTCCCGAGGCTTCCGGGACCCCAAAACCTCGCGTCGTTCGTGTCGCCTGAGTAAGGGACCACCAGGTGGCGGGATTCCCCGGCGGAGACAAAATACGGCAGGTCATCCGCGTAGGAATTGGAGTCATAGAGGAAGCCCTCGTCCTTGAGGATCGCACGGGTGTTCTCCGTGATTCCTTCGCGGACGTACCAACCCACCGGCCGGACACCCGAGACTCCCTCGATCGCCGCGACGCAGGCCCGGATTTCGGCCAGTTCCTCGGCCGGAGTCATTCCAACGGTCCCCCGCCATTTGTAGCCGTGCGCGCAAATCTCGTGTCCATCGCGCACGATCGCCTGGGCGGCCTCCGGGTTTCGTTCCAGGGCTACACCGCACGCCATGAATGTCGCGGGCACGTTGTAGTCCCGGAGCAAAGCCAGAAAGCGCCAGATGCCTACCCTGCTGCCGTACTCGAAGAAGGATTCCTTCATCAGGCTCCGCCGGCCCGGGTCCGAAGACCATCCACCGAAAATCGTGACGTCTTCATCGCTTTCATCACCGGCTTCTATAGAGCTCTCCGCGCCTTCCTCGTAGTTGATGACCATGGAGATGGCCACCTTGGCACCATTCGGCCACGTCACGACCGGGGGGTTTTCCCCGTATCCAATGAGGTCTCGCATTGACTCACTCCTTGCCGTTCGTCGCTATCAATCGAAGCGTCGAATTCTAGAATTCATTATATTGAACTGAACTTCACTATGCAATCAGCGGCCTTCCGCATAGACCCTTCTGTGCGCGGCCAATGACGTCCTGAGCATTCCGTCGACATCGTCGATCACGTTGCCGTGGGCCGGCCCGATCAGTTTCGTGGGAAGCGTGTCCAGTACCGCTTCGATCGCCTCGAAGGCATCACTGACGTCCACGAACTTCGTCCAGTAGAGCGCCCTCCCGGTGCCATACGCCGCTTGGTCCACGGTGGGAGGTTCCGGCATCTCGCCCGACAACAGGCGGCATTGGCCGGGAAGGTGGACCGGTTCGTCGTCGTCCTCTGCTTCCCCGTCTCCGCGCGCTGCGGGGACATCGTGGATAAAGGAGAAGCCGTCCGAAACGAACATCATCCGGGCGCCGTCGTCGTGGCCCCAGAGAGTGTTCTCCAGGTCCCGGATGAAGGCCGGAAGGAAGCGGAACTCCCGATTGCCAAGATCGATCCGGCTTCCGGCCGCCTGTGTCCGGAACCTGGAGCGGTATTCGGGGAAATGCAGGTGGTAGTCACGGACATCCCCCACTACGAGCGCCCCGGGATACTTGTCCAGCAGGGCAGGCAGGTTGCCGGCGTGCGGGATCTCGGGATGGGTCGGGAACACATAATCCAGGGGACGTTCACCGAGAACCAATTCAAGCTGGGCGAGAAGGAGGGCGCGGTGAGCCGGATCCCCCGTGTCCACCAAGAGCGTCGCTTTGGAGCCCACCACCAGGTAGGAGGAGACGTGATAGTGGACTTCCTGCCCCTGGGCGTTGGCCGACAGGCAGCCACCCAGCCAATAGGTTCCGTCGGCAAGCCATCGGAGTTCGACTGCATCGTGCTTCACTGGACTCTCACTCTCTGGATCCCCACTTCCTCGATTGCCCGCGCCAGCTGCTGTGCCTGCTCAAGGCACAGGTCCCTGCCCACAAAGGGTGTCCCGTAGCCGGGCCCGACGGCGCGGACATCGCGGTCCCGGAAGATGTCGGCAACGTTCCTGGCGATCGGCCCGGTATCTGCCCCTGTGAACCAGCGGAATTTCCGGAGCCCCTCGCGGGTCTCCGGCTTCGCACTCCCGCCGTGCGTGAACGCATCCGAGGTCAGCAGCGCGCCCGATTCCGGATCGAACACCCAGAGGGTCGGCAGGAGCCGGAGGAGCGGCGACACGAGTTCGACGACGACGCCGTCCTGCACTTCTACGCGCATCGACGTCCCCGGATCCACGGCAATCCGCTTGGATTCGGCCTTCGAACGGGGCACGGTGATTCCGCCCGTGTACCAGACCGCGCCAACCGCAAAGTGTTCCTCGATGGCCGGGATGTTGAGGCAGCATTCCATTTCTGTCCTGGTGAGGACAATGGATAGTGGCTCTCCGGGTGACAGCAGCCGGTCGAGCTGTTCGATGATGCCTTCCTGGTGAAGGCGAATCCCGGTGTCCACCAGCACTGAACCGGACGGCCCCTTGATCAAGTAGCAGTTCACCGCTTGCGCACGCTGTACGCCAGGCGGGCACCAGCTCACGCGCTCATCCAGTTCGATGTCCCCGCCGAGCCGGTAGATCCGGCCGCTCAGCAAACCGCCCATTTTCACTCCTTCCCTTGGATCCGGATGGTTCAGGAGGCGCTGGCTGTCTCCCAGACAGCAATGGCTTCGTCGAGGGTGCAGACGTCGTGCCGGGCCCGCATGACGGTCAACGCGGCGTCGTGCACCACCGTGTCGTAGGCTCCCACCGCATCCTCGAGCAGCACGGCATAGAAGTCGTTGTGCACGGCGTCGCGCAGGGTCGCTTCGACGCAGCCACCGGTGGAAACGCCCACGAGCGCTACCGACTCAATCCCCTGGCTGCGCAACAGCAGGGCGAGTTCGGTGGCGATGAATGCGCTGGGGCGTCGCTTGGTGATCACGACTTCCCCGTCTTCGGGCGTGCAGGGTTCGCAGAATTCGGTCGCGGGGTCGCCTTTGGCACTGAGCTTGCCGAGGTCAATGGGGCGGCCGTTCGCTGCGGTATAGAGGGCACGCAGCCAGGCCGCCGGCGAGCTTGCGCCGTCGGGAAGGTTCTCGACGCGTATGTGGAAAACCGGCACCCCATTGGCACGGGCCGCGGTGATGGCCCGCCCGCATTTTTCGACAACGGACGGCATCATGCTCATGTCATGTCCGGAATCCCCTATTGCGCCACCGTGCGAAACAGCTCCCACCTGCATGTCGATGACAACCAGTGCAGTAGTGGCGGGATCGAGCAGTTCCTCGAGGGTGTCGCGGACGGGTTTGCCGCAGATTTCAATCATGGTTTCTTCCTTCAAGCGGATCCGGGGTCACAGCGGATATGGGGTCGGGTGAGTCCTGGCCGGCGGTCGCCCCGCCGGCCAGAACCATGTGCTTCTTGGGATTTGCTACTTGCCCAGACCGGCGAAATAGACCTGGTCGTTGGTGAGCGGTACCGCACCCGTCAAGGTGTCTTGCTTGACGATCAGGTTCCGGACCTCCACCAGGGAGAGGATCGGGGCGCCCTGGTCCACCAGTCCGGCCATCTTCTTGAGCAGGGCCGTCCGCTGGTCCGTGTTCGTGCTCGGGGTGGCGGCCAGCTGGGTCCGGGCGGCATCGAATTCAGGATTGGACCATCCGGTGCTGTTGCTCGGAGCTCCCGTGGAGTAGAACGCGTAGGTGTAGAACGCGGGGTCTGCGATGACGATCGGCTCGGAGTACAGGACGGCCTGGAAGCGTCCGTCGATGAGCGCCGAGGAGAAGTCGGTCGGGCTCGCAACGTTCAACAGCTGCACCGTGATGCCCACCTTCGCCAGCATGGATTGGATGAGGACGGCTGAACTCTTCGCGACGGGACCCGGGCGGCTCACGCTGTAGCTGAGTGTCAGGGGGAATCCGTTCGCGTACTGGGTCTGTGCCAGCAGCTTCTTGGCCCCGTCGGGGTCATATTTGTAGGTGGGCGAATCCTTCACCGCGGGAAAGATCGAGCCCGCCGGGTCCGCGAGGCCGGCGTAGGCACCCTTGGCCAGGGCGGCCCGGTCGATCGCCATGGAGACTGCCTGGCGAACCTTCTCGTCTGCCAGCGGACCGGTCTTCGTGTTGAACATCATGGTGTCGCGTGTCTGGCTGGTGCACTTGAGGACACTTACCCCACTGACACCGGTCATGGAGCTGTATTGGTCATATTCGAAGCCGTTGGCAATCTGGGCCTCGCCGGTCTTCACCAATTGGGTCCGGGTCGCGGTGTCGGGAACGGCCTTGACCACAACCCGCTTTACCGAGCCTCGATCGCCTCCCCAGTTCGGGTCCGCGGTCACCGTCAGGGACGTCCCGGGAGTAAACTCCTCGAGCTTCCACCCGCTGTAATCGGCCAGGTTCTTCGAGAGCCACTTGTTGGCCGTGGGGTCATCCGGCGTGACGTGAAGTTTCGCTTCCTTGCTGTCGTGGATGTAGAAGAGATTGTTCTGCAGTGACTCGAGCGTGTATGACGTCATGCCGAGGGTGTTGAGTTCAACAGTGCGGTCATCGATCACCGTGACGAGGTTGTCCACATTGAATCCGCTGCTCTTGAGCGTCCCCTTCATGACGGGCTGCCGCACCATCCCGATCGCGAGGCTCCATTTCACGTCCTCGGCCGAGAGGGTGTTTCCAAACTGGCTCGTCAGCTTCCGCAGCTTGACGATGACCCCCTTGCCGTCCGGGGCGGCAACCGCACTTTCGGCGAGCCGGCCGGTCACCGCAGTAGACGGCGTCGAGCATGATTGGTCATCAGTTGCGCCGGTCTTGTACTCCAGCAACTGGGAACCGAGTCCGCTGAGCACAACGTGTGATGCACTGCCGCCCCACGGGGCGGGGGTGAGGCTGTCCGGGAGGGCGCCGACCGCAATGACGACCGACTCCGGCTTGGCCACCGCCGCGGTGGGAGTGGCTCCCCCGCATCCGGTGAGCGACACAGCTGCCGCTGCTGCGACCCAGCCGAGCAATAAACGCGAATTCTTCATAAGCCTGGTTCCAATTTCTGTACAGAGGGAAAGGACGTGTTACGAGTAGTGCGCTGCTGATGGGGGCAGTGGATTAGTAACGGTAGGCGTGCTTGTGGCCGGCCCGGATGATGGGCGCCACCTCCGGAATATTGGTGATCACGTTGCCGTGGGTGGGCGCTACGATCTTGACCCCAAGGTCATCCATCAGCTTGCCGACCCGGTCGTAAACCTGGTCGGCGTCGTTGGCGAATCTGGCCCAGTACAACGCGCTGCCGGTAAAGAAGGCTGCGTTCTCGACCGCGATGGGTGCCGAGAGTTCATCTGTTGTCAGGCCACATTCGCCGGGGAGGTGCACCGGATCCTCATCATCGAGTTCCGGGCGGTGCATGTAGCAAAAACCGTCGGCCGTGAAAAGCACGCCCGACTTCGGTACGAAGCCCCATTGGGTATTTGGCAGGTCCCTGATCATGGCCTCGACGATCACGAATTCATACCCGCCGCCGAGATCCACTTTGTCCCCGGGAACCCGGGCGTGCAGGTTGGGCACGATCTGCGGGTAGAAGAGGTGGTAGTCCCGGATGTCGCCGACAACCTTGATATCGGGGTACTTCTCCACGAGGCGCGGAAGGTTTCCCGTGTGCGGAAGCTCCGGATGCGTCGGGAAGACGTAGCTCAGCGGTTTGTCCCCGAGCAATCCGTCAAGGGTTTCCGAAATGATGTTCCAGCTGGAGGGGTTGCCCGTATCAATGAGGATGGACGACTCGGTCCCTTGTGCCAGGTACGTGGAGGTGTGCCCGTGGATAACGCGGTCCTGGAGGTGGAACGGCAGGCACGAACTCATCCAGGTGACGCCGTCGGCTACCTCGCGCGGAAGGTCGCGGCTCATGGTTTCTACTAGTTCTTCCATCGGGATTCTCCTATGCCTTTTCCGGTGTCAGCGCGGCGAGCATGAAATCAAGGTGCCGGCGGACGAGCTCGCGCCCGCGGATCACGCAACCGCGGGAAGGGGCGATGGTCTCTGGGGCCAGGGTCTCGAACTTGTCCGAGAGCCATTCCCGGAGCGGCTCGCACGTGGCCCGCGGGATCCACTCGTATTTCGCGTAGAGGTGCTCGGCGACCTGCTTGGCCGTGGTGGTGTCCTGGGCGATCGAGTCGATGATGCGGGAACCGTCCGGGCTCGTCATGGTGCCGTGGGTGAAGGTGTCGGAGGTGAAGATGGTTCCGGTATTCGCGTCCCAGCCCCAGAAGGTCGGGAGGAGCCGCAGGAGCGGCGACTCGATGGTCAAGTGACGGCCCGGCGCCACCTCGATCTCTGGGGTGCGGGCCATGGAATCTCCGCCCTCTCCCTTCTGGTCGATCTGCTGCCGGCGTCCTCGGAGCGCAAGCCGGCTGAGGTCATCGAAGGCATCGAAGGGGTTGATGGCGCCGCCGGTGAAGAGGCGTTCGATGTCGAACTTCCCGGCAATGGGTTCCAGGTTCGAAACGCAGTCCATCTCGCTCCGCGTGAAGAACATGGAGAGCCGGCCGTCGTCGTCGAGCAGTTCAACCAGGTCATCGAGGATTTCCTGGCTGTGGACTGCGAGCCCGGTGTCGACCAACAGTCGGCCGGACCCTTCGCTGAGGAGATAGCAATTCGACGGCTGGAAGCCGGTTGCCCCGGCCGGTACCCAGCTCACGCGGCCATCGAGCGGAATGGTTCCACCGAGGGCAATAACTTTATCTTCATGAACTTTAGTGAACATGTCTTCAATCTATTGAAGTCGGGAGACGTCTGTCAAGACTTCTCGGAGGCGGCTGAGGGCTTCTTAGGAGATGGTTGCCGGGTTTGCGCGCAGGCGCTTCTGACGGCGTCCTGCCACGGCTTTGCTGCGCGTACGGGGGTCCAGAAGGGTGATCAAGGCGTCGAGAACGACGTAGCCGAGCAAGCTTGTGGTTCCCATGATGAGGACAAAACCTTGAATGACGGGCACATCGCCTTTGAGTACGCCGTCGAGCGACCAACCACCCACTCCTGGCCAGGAAAAGACACTTTCCACAATGGCCGCTCCGCTGAGGGACGCGGCAAAGAGAAGTACCAAGTAGGTCATGAGTGACCCGCGGATGTCACTGAGGGCATATCGGAAGACCTGGGTGGGACGCAGTCCGCAGGCCCTCGCGAACTCGATTTGTGGTGATTGGAGCACCTGCAAGAGTCCCGAGCGCACCGTCTTTCCAAACGGGGCAGCAAAGAACAAACCCATCGTCACGATAGGAAGGACAGCGCGGCCGAGGATTGACGAAAACGTACCCCATTGGCCGGCAACTATGGCGTCGAGGGGAATTGATCCCGTGACGCGCGGCGGAGTGATCTGCGCACTGGAGAGCATGCCGATCGGTGCGGGCGCGATGCGCAGTTGTTGATAGAAGACAAACAGCAACACGAGGGCCAGCACGAATTCCGGCATGGCCATGAGGATGGATATCCAGAACGTGAAGGCTTTATCGGCAAAACGCCGGTAGCGATAAGCCGCGAAAGTTCCACTCGCCATGCCGATGATGAGGGCCAAGGCGAGCCCCGGCACCATATAGATCAAGGTATTCGGGAGCCGGGTCAGGATTTCGCTGGACACCGAACTGCCCGTGAAGAGGGAATGGCCAAGGTCCCCGCTCAGGGTCCTGGACATGTACCCGAGGTAGCGTTCCCAGAAAGGCAGGTCCAGGCCAAGTTCCGCGTGGATACGGGCGACGTCTGCCGGGGTTGCGTATTCACCCAGAAGGGCCACCGCGGGGTCGCCGGGAAGAAGGGACACGAGGCCAAAGCTGAGGGTGATGAGGCCACACAGCAATAAGGCAGCAACAAGGAGCCTTGAGATGATGTAGCGGATCATGAAATCTGCCCCCGGGAATTCGTAGAGCCAACGACGGCGGAATAGGGAACTACCGGCAACGCAGCGGAAATCAGCGATTGGGTATAAGGGTGCTGCGGAGCCATCAAGACATCTCGGGTGGGACCAGTTTCGACGATTTTTCCGCGGTGCATGACAGCCACCGTGGAACAGAAGTGCCGGACCGTTTCGATGTCGTGGGAAATGAAGACGTACGTGAGGCCGCGCGAAGCCCTGAGGCGCGCGAGGGTGCGCAGGATAGAGGCGCGGATAGTCAGGTCCAACGAGGACGTTGGCTCATCCAGGACCACCAGGCTGGGATTCGTGACCAGGGCGCGTGCGATGCCCACGCGCTGCTGCTGTCCCCCGCTGAGGTTCGCCGGGCGCCGGTCCATGAAATCGGCCGAGAGGCCCACCTCTTCCAAGGTTGCCAGGACGCGCAGCCGCCGCTCGGCACGGTCGCCCATCCGGGCGACGATGAGCGGCTCCTCGACGATCTGCCGGATCGTCAGGCGCGGGTTCAATGACGCGAAGGGTTCCTGGAAGACGATCTGCCAATGGCGGCGCTTCCGGCGGAGTTCGCCACGGCCAAGGGCCAACACGTCCTGCCCCTCGATAACGACGGATCCGGAATCCGGCTCGGCGAGCCTCAGGATCAAGCGGCCCAGGGTCGACTTGCCAGAACCGCTTTCGCCGATGACGCCGAGCGTCTCGCCGGCTTCCACGGACAGCGTGATTCCATCTACGGCGCGTGCTTCCCCATGGGGAGTACGGAAGATCTTCGTGACATCCACGAGTTCAAGGAGCGGCATTCTCAAGACCTCCGGGCTTCGGACAATTGGACCGTGGAGGGGTTAGGCGCTTCCGGCTCCGCGGTATCCGGAGCTTCGGCGTCCCCTGGAACGAATTGCGTCTCATCTTCGGGACGCACCACCGAGTTGAGCAGGGAGATCGTGTAAGGATGCCGCGGACGGACAAAAACGTCCTCAACGAGTCCTTGTTCCACGATATTTCCGCGATACATGACAAGGACGCGGTTGCAGTAGGAGGCCACCACCCCGAGGTCATGGGTCACGATCAGCATCGAACGGCCGCTCTCGACCGTCAGCCGGCGAAGGGTGTCCAGGACCTGGCGCTGGACGGTGAGGTCCAGCGCCGTCGTCGGCTCATCGGCGATCACCAGCTGAGGGTTGAGGTAAAGCGCCATGGCGATGACGACGCGCTGGGCCATGCCGCCGCTGAGTTCGTGCGCGTAACCGCGCATCACGCGTTCCGGATCGCGGACTCCCGTCGACTCCAAGAGCTGTAGTGCACGGCTGCGCTCGGAGGCATCAACCTTCACTCCGTGCGCCTTGGCGATATTGGCGAACTGCTTTTCGATGCGGGTCACCGGGTTCAAGGCGCTGAACGGATTCTGGGCGATGAATCCGATCTCCTTGCCCCTGATTTGGCGCATTTCCCGCTCGGGCAGGTCTAGGAGGTTGCGTCCGGCGAAGTTGACGTTGCCGGCAGACACCTTGCCCGGCGGCATCAACAGCTTCGTGATGGAGCGGACCACGGTCGATTTGCCCGAGCCGGACTCACCGACGATCCCGACAATCTCGTTGTCCTGCACCTCAAAGGAGACGCCATGCAGCGCCCGGACCACACCCCGGGGAGTGTGGAACTCGGTTTCGAGTTCCCGGACTTGGAGGGTCTTGTTCATCGGGTGTGCTCCACTCGTTCCATCTTGTCCTCAATGGCACCGGCGATGATGTTGAGAGAACCGATGACCAGGAGGAGGGCGAGCGCCGGAAAAGCCACGGCCCACCATTGGCCCCGGATGAGCATGCTCACGCCGTCGTCGATCATCGCGCCCCAGCTTGGCTGGGGCGGTTTGACCCCGACGCCGAGGAAGTTCAAGGCGGCAATCGTGCTCAGGGCGCCGGCAGTGGTCAGCGTGGCCTGCACGAGGATCACACCGTAGGCGTTCCTGAAGATGTGGTTGAAGGCCACGCGGATGGGCGAGCATCCGATGGCCACCGCCGCCTCGACGTACCGTGACGAGCGGAGCGAAATCGCCGCCGCACGGGACAAGCGTACGAAGCGCGGAGCCGCAACCAGGGCGATGGCGAGGATGACATCGGTGGCACCGCCGCCCATGAGCTGGATGGACACCACGGCTATCACGATGATGGGGAGGGCGGCGAAGGCATCGACTACGCGCATGATCGCCTCGCCGGCCACGCCGGTGGTAGCGAAGAGGCCCAAGGGAACGCCGATGACAAGGGCAATGGCCGTCGCCGCGAGGGATATGGGAAGGTCGAGCCTCGCCGATTCAATCGTCCGGGAGAACACATCCATGCCGTTGCCGTCCGTGCCGAACCAATGAACGGAGTTGGGGGCCAGGGCCATGGATTCCACGTCCGGCTGGAGGGGGTTTTGGGGAAGGTGGAGAAAAATCGCCGCGAGCGGGAGTCCCACAATGAAGGCGGCGGCGACGACGGCAAGGACCGCCCCTGATCGCTTGTACGCCCAGGCCCTGCCTTGCTTGGCCCAGCCCGACGCACGTCCGCCCAGGGACCTCACTGGAGTCCGGGACTCGGCTGTCGTAGTTTCACTCAATTGGCACTCGATCCGGTTGACGGGTGTAGGTGAAAGCCTTCTTTTGACTGGCGCATGCGGGGCTCCAGCCACTCGACATCCTGCCGAGAATTTGCATATCGAAGTTTCATCACTTTATTGAAGTCTATGATTGTGTGTCAATGGTCACTGTTGACAGGACCATCAAGCGTCTTCATTATGGTGACAACACCAACAGTAAGATGAAGACGGATGTCAACCTTGGTGTGAAGCCGAGCCCTGATCTGTTTTCCGAAGACGATTTGGAGACAACAATGACCAATCTGAGTAAATCGGCAACTGTGACCGACACCAAAGAGCCCGCATTCGAGCCCAGCGTTCGCTACCTGCTCCGTGACGGTGAACTGGTGGAATACGCGGATGCCAAGCTCCATGTCCTGAGCACCACGTTGAAGTACGGCGTCGGCGTCTTCGAAGGGTTCCGCGCCTACTGGAGCGATGAGGACCAGCAGCTCTACGCCTTCCGGGTGGCCGACCACATGCGCCGCTTGATTGACTCGATGCGGGTGGTGGAAATCGACGGGCCGCGCGACATCGGCGTCTTGAGTGAACAATTGCTCGGCCTGGTGCGGGCGAACGAGCTACGCGGGAACCTCCACATGCGCGCACAAGTATTCGTCGACTCGAGCGACGGCAAGCCGGAGGACACCGGCCCTGTCTCCGTATTCATGGCGGCCATCCCCATGGGCAACTATTTCGGTGCCAGCGGACTTGACGTGCAGATCAGCAGTTGGGCCCGCTTGTCCGACCGCTCCATGCCGCCCCGCGTCAAATCGATCGCCAACTACCAAAACGGGCGCCTTGCCATGCTGGAGGCCCGGCGCAACGGCTACGACGCAGCTCTTCTGTTGACCGAGGACGGCCATGTTGCCGAAGGTGCCGGCTACAACGTGTTCATGGTCCGCCAGGGCCGGTTGTGCACTCCCCCGGCAACGGACAGCATCCTCGAGGGGATCACCCGCGACAGCGTCCTGCATCTGGCACGCAACGTCCTCGGCGTCGAGGTCGACATCCGCCCGATCGACCGCACGGAACTCTACTCGGCCGACGAAATCTTCGTGTGCGGCAGCGCCGCCGAAATCAACCACGTCTCTTCCGTGGACCGCACGCCCATCGGCGACGGTACTGCGGGTGAACTCACCCGCCAGCTGCAGCACGCGTACCGGCAGGCCGTCGTCGGACGGGTCGCCGCCGATCAACAGTGGGCACAGCCCGTCTACCCCACCGCATAGCTTCACCCCGCCGACTCAAACGAAAGGGGCAGCATGCTGAACATGCTCCACGCAAGCCATGAATCGGCGTCGGGATCCTTTGACCGCGACGCCACCCCCGTGATCGAAGTAAGCCAGGGCGAGCAGTTCTCCCTTGGCGCCCGGAGCCTACTGACAGGCGGCCTGTTCGAAAGCACCGGGGAGTACGAGAAGTTGTCGATCCCCGTGACCGGGCCGGTGGCAGTGCGCGGCACCAATCCCGGGGACACGCTCCGTATAGACGTCCACGAGATCCGGATAGCGGACCGGGGCGCCATGGTGACACTTCCCGGGCGCGGCGGTTTCACCGGCGGACTGGGGCGGTCCGGCCGGGTGGTCGACATTGTGGACGGGAGCGTCCGGTTCGACGACGACATCCGGATTCCCATCCGGCCCATGATCGGGAAAATCGGCGTGGCCCCGGCCGATGGGAATCCCAACTCCAGCACCGTCGGGTCGCACGGCGGCAACATGGACTGCAAGGACGTCACCGCCGGTTCCGCCGTCATCCTGCCCGTGCAGAGCGCGAACGCCTTGCTCTACGCCGGCGACCTTCATGCGGTACAGGGCGACGGGGAGTGCTCCCTTACCGCCGTCGAGGTCGAGGGCAGCGTTGTCCTCTCCTGCCACGTCTTGCCCGGGGTCACCGTCAAACGGCCGGTGGTCTTGTCCGGGGGTTCCGTCATCACGATCGGCGACGGCGAGACGCTCGACGACGCCGCGCGGCTGGCGCTCGACGACATGCTCGAACTCCTGCAGGCGGACCGGAAGTGGACCCGCGAGAAGACAGCGATGCTAATGAGCGCGGCCGCAGACGTTTCCGTGTCCCAGCTCGTCAACGCCCGTGCCTCGGTCAAAGTCTCCCTTGCCGCCCGCTACTTCACCTCCGCACCGTTTTCCCTTGAACCTCACCAACACTGAAAGGCGCGACCCCCTGATGCTTGATCTCGTTCTCACCAACGGCTTGGTCGTTACCCCGTCCGGCGCCAAAACCCTGGACGTCGGCATCGCGGGAGGCAAGATTGTGTCCCTCCGCGAGACCGGCCTCGGACCCACGGAGGAAGCGACACGTACGGTCGATCTCCGCGGCCAACTGGTTGTCCCCGGCGGCGTAGACCCGCATGTCCACACCAATTCCGTCCTCCCGACGGCGGCCGAAAGCGGAATCAAGTGTTTTGGCCCCGACCGGGTGAGCGAGGGCGCCATCTATGGCGGCACCACCACCCTGGTGGACTTCGCGCATTGGCAACCCGGCGATGAGCTCTCGGAGTCCTTTGCCCGCAAATCGGCCGAATGGGCCGGGTCAAGCTACACCGACTACGCCTTGCACGGCACGTTCAAGGAGCCGGAGATTCCATTCGAGGTACTCGAACAGATCCCCGACGCCGTCGCGGCCGGCCATGGCAGCTACAAGGTCTGGATGACCAACACCACCCCGACGCGCCCCAAGCAGAAGACAGACCTCGGCAACATGTGGGGGCTCATGCAACAAACAGCCCAGGCCGGGGCAATGCTCGCGGTGCACGCCGAGGACGACGACATTGTCATGTACGCCTACAAGCAATTGCAGCGCGAAGGCAGGATCGGGCTGGAGAACATGCACCACGCCCACAACAACCTCTCGGAAAAGCTGTCCTTCCAGCGGGTCATTACGCTCGCAGAGCACGTTGGTGCGCCCATCTACCTCATGCACGTCAGCGCCCGCGAAGGCGTTGACGCCATCCGCGAGGCACGGGGGCGCGGCCAAGCGGTCTACGGCGAGATCCTCCCCCACTACGCGTACTTCACGGCGGAAGACTACAAACAGAAGAACGGCGCAATTTATCACACCTACCCTTCCTTGAAGTCGGAAACGGACCGCGACTCCATGTGGGAATCGCTGCTCGAAGGCTCACTCAGCACCCTCGCAACCGACGGCGTATGCACCGACCTTGAGGTGAAGACCCGCGGCAAGACCATTCTTGACGCCACGGGCGGTCATGCCGGCGTCGAAATGCGCATGGCCGTCGCGTACACCGAAGGGGTGGCCAAACGCGGTCTTGACCTGACCCGCTTTGTTGACATCAGCTCGGCCAACGCGGCGAAGATCCTCGGCCTGTACCCGCAGAAGGGCGTGATCGCGGTGGGCAGCGACGCCGATCTGGCGGTCCTGGACACCACAGTGAAGAAGGCCATCCACGCCGAGGACCTGCACGAAGCCGACTACACCCCGTGGGACGGCTACGAGGTAGCGGCGTGGCCGAGCATGACGGTCCTGCGCGGGCAGGTCATGGTTGAAAACCGGGAATTGAAGGCAGAAGCCGGTGGCTCGCTGCTCAAGCAGCATGTCTCGAGCGACGTCCGGAACCGGCCGGCCTGCTGACAAGCAGCCCCCGACTGCGGCGGCTCACTTGGGCCCCCGACGGCGGCGGACCGCCGCCGCGGTCGGGAGCTCCGCGCTGAGAGAGGTACTGACAGGGACTCCCTGACAGTACCGACGCGTCCTTAGTGTTGACGGCAAGGCTGGATCTTGTTCACGACACAGGAGGACGAACGATGGAAAAGCGCACACTGGGCACCCACGGTTTGGAGGTCTCCGCCGTCGGACTGGGCTGCATGAGCATGACAGGTGGATACAGCGACAAGCCGGACCGGCAGGAAATGATCTCGCTGATCCGTGCCGCCGTGGACCGGGGCGTGACATTCTTCGACACTGCCGAAATCTATGGCCCGTACGCCAACGAGGAGCTCGTGGGCGAAGCGCTCGCTCCGTACAAGGGCCAAGTGGTGATCGCCACCAAGTTCGGGTGGGACATCGATCCCGCAGAACGCAAGCCGAGCGGGCGCGTGAGCAGCCGCCCGGAGGTGATCAAGGAGGTCGTGGACGGCTCTTTGCGCCGGCTGGGCGTCGACGCAATCGACCTCTACTACCAGCACCGGGTGGATCCCGACGTTCCTATCGAAGACGTGGCAGGTGCGGTCAAGGAACTAATCGAGGCCGGCAAGGTGAAGCACTTCGGCATGTCCGAAGCGTCTGCCGGAACCATCCGCCGGGCGCATGCCGTCCAGCCCCTGAGCGCCGTCCAAAGCGAATACTCCCTCTGGTGGCGCCGCCCCGAGGAAGAAGTGCTGGCCGCGTGCGAGGAACTGGGCATCGGCTTTGTGCCCTACAGCCCGCTCGGCAAGGGCTTCCTGACGGGAACCATTACCGCGGACACCAGTTTCGACGCCGGCAACGACATCCGCAGCACCATCCCCCGGTTCGCGCCGGATGCGCTCCAGCACAACGCCGCCGTCGTCGAGTTGCTCGCGAACATCGCACAACGCAACGGTGCCACGCCCGGTCAGATCGCCTTGGCCTGGCTCCTGGCACAGAAGCCCTGGATCGTCCCGATCCCCGGAACGCGCAAGCTGCACCGCTTGGAGGAAAACATCGGTGCCGCCGCCGTCGAATTGTCAGCCGCGGAACTGGGCGAAATCGAGGACGCCGCCTCCAGGATCCAGGTGCAGGGCGGGCGCTACAACGACGCCGCGGAACGGATGACCAACCTCTAGGCGTACGCATGGTGCCACGCTTCCGGATGCTGTGAGCCGGACAAAAATGTCACAGTCCAGGCACAGCATAGGTATACAGGGGCCAAAGCGTGGGATTCGAGGATGGGATACAGCTTCGAACCCCTCGGAGTTGAACCTCTAAGGAGCAACATCGTGAACAAAGTCCGGAAAATCGCCGTAGGCGCCGCCTTGATTGGCGCCGTCGCAGGCGGCGGAGCCCTCACCGCCATGGCCCTGCCCGCTAACGCCGCAACTACTGACACCTCGACCGCCAGCCCATCCGCCCCCGCCACGAACGGCGGCAACCATGGGAACGAAACCGACCTCACCGGTGACACCGCAACAAAGGTGAAGGCCGCTGTACTTGCCGCCAACTCCGGCGCCACGGTGGAGAACATGACTACCGAAGACGACGGCAGCGCCGCCTACGAAGCCCACATCACCAAGTCGGACGGCACCCACGCCACCGTCAAGCTCGATGCGAGCTTCAAGGTCACCGCAACCGAAACCGGCGGCCCCGGTCACTAACCCCCAAGGCAACCAAGCACTGTGGGCGGATACGGCACCCAGCCGTATCCGCCCACGGCGCTTAAACGGTGTACTGACAGGACCTCCCACACTTCCCCTGCCGGAAGTAGCCTGAATCCATGGACAGTCGAAACGATGTGAGTGAGTTCCTGCGCTCGCGCCGCGCCAAAGTGACACCCGAGCAAGTGAATCTCATTGTGGGTGCCAACCGCCGGGTGCCTGGGTTACGGCGGGAAGAAGTCGCAACCTTGGCTTCAGTCAGCGTGGACTACTACGCGCGGCTGGAACGCGGCAACCTCACAGGTGTCTCGGACGAAGTGCTCGAATCGATTGCCCACGCCCTCAAGCTCGACGACGCCGAAACCGCCCACTTGTTCGATCTTGCCCGGGCCGCGCAGCCCGGGCCGGCCCGCCGCCGTCGGGCAGTCGCACCCGCGCAGCAGATCCGCCCGAGCCTCCAGCGGTTCATGGACGCGATCACGGGAGCCCCGACGTGGGTGCGGAACGAGCGTATGGATCTCATCACTGCGAATCCACTCGGCCGAGCCCTTTTCTCGCCTCTTTTCGCCGATCCCGTCCGGCCCGTGAACAACGCCAGGTTCGTGTTCCTCAACCCCGAGTCGCGCAACTTCTACATCGATTGGGAGCAAGGCGCGAACGACATTGTGGCCACCCTCCGCAGTTACGCCGGACGGCAGCCACACAACAAGGGCCTGAGTGATCTGGTCGGCGAGCTCGCTACCCGGAGCGAGGAATTCCGCACACGCTGGGCCGCCCACAACGTCCGCTTCCACCGGACCGGCATCAAGCGCATGCACCACCCGGTGGTCGGGGATCTCGAACTCAGCTACGAGGCAATGGAACTGCCGGCCAACCCCGGGTGGACGATGTTTGCCTATACGGCGGAACCAGGGTCGGCGAGCGACGAACGCCTGAAACTGCTCGCGAGCTGGGCGGCCACCACCGCAAGCGAACTGGCGGCGCCGGCGTCGATCTCGGACTGAGCCCGGTGTGGGTAGGACCGTCAATCCTAGGAAAAGCAGGGAGCGGCGCAGCTGCTGACATCGTCTTCCGGAGCGCTTAGCGTCTTTAACAGGACCCTGAACGACGGCGGTTCCGCCTTGAGTATTCGGGTTTTTTCCAGCCGCTACTGATTACAGTCCAAGGCTCCACGTTTTAGATGAGAAGAAGATGACTATGGATTTTTCGTTGATGATGGCCTGCGCGGTCATTGGCCTCGTGAACAATGACAGCCGCAGTGCCTTGCCGGGGGCACCGGTTGTTCCGGCACGCCCGGCAAGGCGCCTGCGGCTGGCTCGGCTCCGGGGTTGGCTCGCAACCGCACTCCACCGGGTGGCGTGGGGAATCGAGCCTAAAGTGCCGGCGTTCGTGGAGCCCGCGCGGGTGAGTTGCGCGGATTGACCGAACGTCAGGCGGGATCCTGTGGGCTGAACATTACTGCGTTCCATTCCCGGATCTCGCCGGGCACGGCCAGTCCTTCCAGGACGAAAGGATCGCCAGCGGGTAGACCGCCTGTAGCCCAGGAAGGGCCGAAGGATCCGAGCTGTAGAAAACGACGAATTGCATTGTTTGCCTTAGCTGTCGAGTTCGGCGCTGTCGGATTCAGTGCTGTCGACTTCGGCCAGGGTCTGGCCGAGCCGCGGAAGCACATGGTTTCGCCATCCGCCACTCATGATGCGGTGCGATGCCACGTGCGTCGGCTCGTCGGGATTGAACCCGTCGTGGACAAGCGACAGCCGGGTGCCGGTGTCTTCCGCGGCGATCGACCACGTCACGGTGCTGTTGAGGCTGTTTCCGGAGTTCGCGTCCCGCCACGAAATACGCAGTAGCTTCTCCGTTTCCACGTCAAGGACTTCGCTGGCCACCAAACCGCTGAAGCCAACTGCCGGAACGGGAATCCCGCGCATCTGGAACTGATGCCCGACGATCGCTTGGAAGTCGTTTTCCATCAACCAGCGGGCGATCAGCCTGGGTTCCGTCAGCGCACGCCAAACCTTGGCGGGCGAATGCGGCAGGAATTCTTCGACCTCGATGGTCGTCAGTTGTTCGCTCATCTGTTGTCCTCAATCTCGTTAGCGACCATCCTAAGTTCCGAGTGGGCAATCGGCAGAGCGATCGGGTATCCCCGGCCTGCGTCGCAGACCAAGTTCGAACAAAATCCAGCTCTTGTTTAACGACAGTCAGCGATATATCGTTAAGTATCGCAGAACAACTGCGAGCCTGAGGGCAACCCACAAAACACTGAAAGGACGATGCCGTTATGAAAGGCATTCACGACAATAAACACACAGATTGCGGTCCGGATATGGAACGTTTCGGACGCGGCCGCAGCCGTCGCGGTCCCCACGGACACGGCGGATTCGGGCCGGGCCGCGGATTTGGGCCGGGCCGCGGTTTCGGACCGGGTTTCGGACCAGGATTTGGTCCCGGCTTTGGTCCCGGGGGCCCGCGTCGGGCCAACAAGGGCGACGTTCGTTTCGCGATCCTCTCCCTGCTGGCTGAAGCGCCATCCAATGGATACGGGCTCATCAAGACAATCGCCGAGAAGACGTCGGGATCGTGGCGCCCAAGCCCGGGTTCCGTCTATCCGACCCTGCAGCAGCTCGTTGACGAGGAACTCATTGCGCCCGTCGGCGAAGGCCGGCGCACCGAGTTCACACTCACCGATGCCGGGAAGGCATATGTAGCGGAGCATGCTGAGGAGCTGGAAAATGCGTGGAACATCGATCCGGAGGGATCAGGACCCGCGTTCCACCAGAGCGTGGCAAAGCTCATGGGAGTCATCCATCAATTCCGCTTCGCCGCAACGGACGAACAGCGTACGGCGGCTATGGAAAAGATCGACGAAGCCCGGCGAGCGCTGTACCACATCCTCGCTGACTAGTACCGCCCCTTCCGAAGCCGCGACGTGGAAGTAATCCCCCTCGCGGCTTCGGAATGTACACTCCCCCGGTTCGGTTTCCGGGTCTATGCTGGGTTTCCCGGTTGCGCGGGTTCGCCCAGGCGCCCGAACTGCTACTGAGAGCGATGGGTCCATGAGCGGTTGCGAAGCAGTCCTTGCAGGCCTTGAAGGAGAACTCGCCTGGATCCGGGACACATATATGGACCTGCACAGACACCCCGAGCTGAGCCTCGAGGAGCATGGGACCTCCAGGGTCGTCGAGGGGAAACTCGCGGCGTTCGGCTATGCCGTAGCGCGCATCGGGGGCACCGGCGTCGTCGGCATCCTCGCCAATGGGGACGGCCCAACGGTGCTTGCCCGCGCGGACATGGACGCGTTACCGGTCACCGAGGCGACGGGGCTGTCTTATGCGTCGACCGTGGACGGTGTCATGCACGCATGCGGGCACGACTTGCACGTGGCTGCGCTGCTCGGCGCGGCCAAACTCATGGCCGACGGCCGGACAGCCTGGTCCGGGACGTATATCGCACTGTTCCAGCCCGGCGAGGAGATCGGGGCCGGGTCCCAAGCAATGCTCGACGACGGACTCGTCGCCAAAGTGCCGCGGCCGGACGTCGCCTTCGCGCAACATGTGATGCCGATCCCGGCAGGGATGGTAGCCACCACGCCGGGCCCCGTCCTCTCCGCCGCGGACTCGCTCAAGATCACCGTGCATGGGAAGGGCGCGCACGGCTCAATGCCGCACATGTCGGTCGACCCCGTGGTGCTTGCCTCTTCGATCGTGCTCAGGCTTCAGTCCATCGTCTCGCGGGAGACGAAACCGGGCGACTTCGCGGTTGTCACAGCGGGGGCGCTCAACGCCGGGTCGACGTCCAACATCATCCCCGACCGCGCCACCCTCCTGCTCAACGTCCGCACTTACGATACCCAGGTCCGCGCGTCCGTCCTCGCGGCCATTGAGCGGATAGTCCTTGGCGAGTGTTCCGCCGCGGGATCACCGCAAGACCCGGATTTCGAGTACTACGATCAGTTTCCCCTCACCAGCAACGACGCGGCCGTGACAGAGACGGTCCGGGCCGCATTCGCCGCCCACTTCGGGGAAGACTCAGTGCGTACCGCATATAGGCAGACCGCGTCAGAGGACTTCAGCCGCATTCCGGACGCCTTCGGGGTCCCATACACGTTCTGGCTCCTAGGCGGCGCGGACCCCGAAACCTACCGGGCCGCCGTCGAACGCGGGACAGTGGCCCGGGACATACCGGCCAACCACTCTCCACTCTTCGCGCCCGTTATCGATCCGGCCCTGTCCGTAGGCGTCCAAACCCACGTGGTCGCAGCGCTGTCCTATCTGGCTTAGGAGTACCACTGCCACTCGGGCGGTGCCCAGCCCGAGGGAACCTGATGGTTGTCCTTTGTACCGCATCGTGGACAGCTGTAGCTTGCCGACGGCGGCCGCAATCCGCTGCCATCGGCCGCATAGACCGCCGGAACATACTCATGGAAGGTCAACGGAAACCCCGGGCCGCACCGCCCGCAAGCCGGCACCCTTGGCAGCGCTCCGGGAATACAGGGACGATGGGTGGCAATTCGATGTCCAGCACGAGCAAGCGTCATGTTTCTCCCTCACGTCTTCATCGGTCGGGAATCGGCGTCGGCCAGATCCCCGAATTCAAAGTTCATTCCCGAGCGCCCACATCGTGTTGATGAACCCAGTCGGGCAGCCGGCGGGTAGTGGGTCAAACCCTATGCCAGGATTCACAGAAGGGCCATGGGCAAGCCGGAAGAGATGGTTCGCAATCAGTTATGCCGGGCCGCTTCGGCCCAGCTTGCCTAGAACCGGGTAGTGCCGCGCAGCCGGCGGGGACGGCCGTCCGGGTCCACGACGAAGCGGCTGATCGGATCCGCCCAGAGGCCCTGGAGGAAGGACACCGGTTCCGGGGTGTGGTGCCGCACGT
Source organism: Arthrobacter sp. FW306-1B-G06A (assembly GCF_058781765.1). Classification (NCBI taxonomy): domain Bacteria; kingdom Bacillati; phylum Actinomycetota; class Actinomycetes; order Micrococcales; family Micrococcaceae; genus Arthrobacter; species Arthrobacter sp. FW306-1B-G06A. Next base: position 181,898 of record NZ_JBYSXB010000001.1, read on the forward strand.
TTCCGGTGGGGCGGGGCGAGCGGCGCCCGGTTTCATGCCAGTGGTCGAGGGCGCCGGCGCTGGCTTTCCACAGCTTGAGCCCCGCCGCCGGGTCGTGGAGTTGGGGATCGTCCTGGTCCAAACCCAGGTGTTCGGCCCAGAGTTGGAGCCGTAGCCCGCGGGCCAGCGGCCGATGAGCGTCGTGGCCGGCGCCAATGTCGTGGCCGCTGTCAGTGCCGGGCGACTCTCCGTTGCCGGCGGTGGCGTCGAATACGGCGCAGGTGAGCTCGCTGTCGGTGGTCCAGGACCGGCGGTTGAAATTGTCCGAGCCGCAGGTGAACCACATGTCGTCGATGATGCAGATCTTGGCATGGACGTAGATCGGAGTTCCCGAGCTGTTCTCCAGGTCGAACACTCCGACCCTGTCGGGTGCCGCCTGGTGCAACATCCTCAGGGCGCGAAGTTGACCGATCCGATTTGCCGGTCCTACCAGGGGGCCGTCGGAGTCGGGGTAGCGGGGAACGACGGCGATCACGTTCAAGTCGGGGTTCCGCTCGAGGGCCCCGGCGATTCCGGCTGCAACTTCTGTCGACCACAAGTACTGGTCCTCGATGTAGATCAACGAGCGGGCGCGGGCGAAGGCCTTCGCATAGCCGCGGGCAACACTGCGTTCGCCTTCGGGTGCAAACGGGAACGGGGGACGTTTCACGCCGTAGGTGCGCAGTAGCTGCACTGTATGAGGGCCGGCCGGTGGTGGCGGCGGTGCGGCAGCCGGGAGCGGTTCGGGGTGCCGGGGCATGCGGGCCAGGCGTTGCTGCAGTATCCGGTACGGGGTACCGCGGTCCAAGGGATGGGGGTCGTTCCACCGTTCAGCGAACACCGCGAGCACATCCGCAACCACGGGGCCACGCAGCTCGAGTGCGGCATCGTGCCACGGAGGCCGTTTCCCGTATCTGGGATCCATGGTTACCGCTTGCGGGTCTCCCCCATGGTCGGCGTCGTCCCGTCGGCTGTGGGAAAGGTCGATCCCGCCAATGAACGCGACATCCCGCGAAGGATCGTCACGACGGCGGATGACGAACAACTTCTGGTGGTGGGAGCCGAACATTCGGACGCGCTGATCCAAAAGCACTTCTCCGCCGGCGTCGTTGATCTTGCGGGTAAGAAGCTCGTTGGATCGGCCGCTCATCGGAGCCGATACCCGCTCTCCATGGGATCTCCAGACAAGGCCCCGCACTTCCACCCCCGAGCGTGCCAACCCCGCTAGCAGATCCCCGATCGTCGGTCCGTCCGCCAGTAGCCGCTCGTCGGCGTCGCCACGCCAGTCGGTGAACCACACCCGGTCTCCCGCCTGAAGCGCGGTCAACTCCTCATGCAGTCGGGCAAAATAGCTCGCTCCATGAATCAGGGGCCGCACGAGGTTGCCCTCCGACCATGCCGGAGCCCCGGCAACGCCCGCGTGCACGTCCGTGGCCAGATTCCCCCGCTCAACACGGCTCAGGAACCAGCTATCAGCATCATTGTCCACTCCGTGCTCCTTCCCGGCGCCCGAGGCCAATCCTCTGGATCCGGACTTCAAACAGCCTAGAAGGTAACCTTACTGATCAAATCCATGCACGATGTGAGGCGGAAGACAATGGGCGTTCACCCCGAAGGCACATCGGACGAAGATTCAGCCGGAGGCAAAAGCGAGCTCAGCGACGACCGGTTTGTCGGCGACGCTGACCTGGCCCGGTGGAAGACCCCCGCCGGAAGGTGGCTCGCCTCCCGCGCACAACGCCTCAGCGCCCGTCTCGGCGCGTACGGTGCGCTGATCCTGGTCCTCGCTGCGGGAGCCGTCGTGGCATCACTGCTGGCCTTCGCGACCGGCGAGGTGTACGAGGCAGTGACGGAAGCAGATGGCGTGGCCGCCCTGGACCACCCGGTCCTGGAGGCGGCGATGACCTTGCGCAGCCCAGCACTCGACGCCGCCGCCACTGCCTACACCGATCTAGGCGGAGGAATCGGGATGCCGATCCTGGCCGCGATCGCCACCTCCGTCCTGGTCCTCCGGCGCCGCTCCTGGACCCCTGCGATCCTCATTGTCACTGCGGCTGCCGGCTCCGTGCTCATGACAATCGCTGGCAAGCAGCTCATCGGCCGTGCCCGGCCGCCGCTCATCGACGCCGTGCCGCCCTACGAGTATTCCCCCTCGTTTCCCAGTGGGCATTCGCTGAACTCGTTCGTCATCGCTGGAATCATCGCCTACCTGGTCATCCTGCGTTGCCGCTCCCGCCGGGCCCGAGCCTGGACCGTGACCGCCGCGGCCCTCTTCGCCCTGACCATCGGCCTCAGCCGGGTGTTCCTGGGCCACCACTGGCTCACGGATGTCCTGGCGGCCTGGACCCTCGGTGCCGCCTGGCTGGTCCTGGTCATCACTGCCCACCGCCTTTATCTCACCGCCCGAAAGACTGAAAAGCTCAGCCACTCCCCGGGCGGGACTCCAAGCGGATGAACGCCGGTTCCGGTGCAGCGGCCACATGTTGCCCCAAAATTTGCCTTTCCGGCACTTAACTTTTGCCTGGCGCTGGAAGAGTCGGTCGGGGGTTTTCGTCAGCTAAGCCAAGCACTGGGAGCAGCTCATGTCAGGTCTCAACCGTCGGCGTTTTCTTCAACTATCCGGGGCCAGCGCAGCCACCGCAGCAATCGCTGAGATGCTCGGCGAGAGCATCGCTCGCGCCGCGACGATCCCGGCCAACCGTGCCACCGGCTCGATCAAGGATGTCGAGCACGTCATCGTCTTCATGCAGGAGAACCGTGCCTTCGACCACTACTTCGGCACGCTCAAGGGCGTGCGTGGGTTCGGCGACCCGCATCCGGCCATCCTCCCGAGCGGAAAGGACGCGTTCGCGCAGAACAACGGGACGCGGGACATCCTCCCGTACCACCCAGCCGCACCGAATCTCGGCATGCAGTTCATGGAAGACCTCGACCACTCGTGGAAGCTCACCCACGAGGCCTTCAACGTAGGCAAGTACGACAAGTGGCTCCCCGCCAAGTCCGAGGCCACGATGGCGTTCTACGAGCGCGGCGACGTCCCGTTCCACTTCGCCCTCGCGGACGCGTTCACCATCTGCGACCAGTACCACTGCTCGCTGCTTGGCCCCACGGACCCCAATCGCTACTACATGTTCACGGGCTGGGACGGCAACGACTACAAAGCCGGCGGCCCCGACCTGTGGAACGCCGAGGTCGGCTACTCGTGGAGCTCATACCCCGAGGAGCTTGAGAAGGCCGGCGTGAGCTGGAAGGTGTACCAGGACGTCGGCGACGGCCTCACGGCTGCGGGCTACTGGGGCTGGACGGGCGACCCTTACATCGGCAACTACGGCGACAACTCGCTCCTCTACCTCACGCAGTACCAGCACTCGAAGCCCGGCAGCCCGCTCCACGAGAAGGCGCTGACCGGCACGAACGCGAAGGCCGGCGACGACCTGTTCCGGATCTTCCGCGAGGACGTCGCGGGCGGGAAGCTCCCGCAGGTCTCTTATGTCGTGGCCCCCGAGGCGTACACCGAGCACTCGAACTGGCCCCCGAACTTCGGAGCCTGGTACACGGCGAACATCCTCAACATCCTTACCTCCAACCCGGATGTCTGGAGCAAGACGGCCGTGTTCTTCATGTACGACGAGAACGACGGCTTCTTCGACCACGTCGTCCCGCCGCACCCCAACACCTCGCAAATCCCGGGCGCATCCACGGTTTCGACCGAGGGCGAGTGGTACGACGGCCGGATGACGTTCTCAGGCATCGCCGACGTCCCGGGCCATTACGGTCTCGGCGTGCGCGTGCCGATGCTGGTCGTCTCGCCGTGGAGCATGGGCGGATGGGTGTGCTCGGAGACGTTCGACCATACGTCGATCGTGCGCTTCCTCGAGTCGCGCTTCGGGGTGAAGTCCCCCAACATCTCGCCGTGGCGCCGCGCAGTGTGTGGTGACCTCACGAGCGCGTTCGACTTCACGGCGAACGGCGGTGCGGCCCCGGCCCTGCCCGACACCTCGGCATTCAAGCCCGCGGACCACAACCGGCACCCGAGCTACGTGCCGACGCCTCCCGCAGTCAACTCGATGCCGGCCCAGGAGAAGGGCACGCGCCCGTCGCGCCCGCTCGGATACGCGCTCGACGTCGAGGTCTCGATGTCGAGCGGCAAGCTCTCCGCCCGCTGGTCGAACGCCGGGGCGCTCGGCGCACACGTGCAGGTCCGCTCGAATCTCCTTCCGGCGGGCCCGTACTCGTACACGATCGGCTCGGGTGCGGCCCTCGACGCCTCGTGGGCGCTTGGCGCCGAGTACGACGTGCAAATGCATGGCCCGGCAGGGTGGTACCGCCGTTTTGCAGGCACGACGGCGGCCGCGGACATCCGCTCGACCGTCACCCGCGACGGCGTATCGGGCCACGCGCAGTTCCGGATCGAGAACACCGGCACGGCCCCGGCCGCCCTCACGCTCACCGACGCGTATGGCGCCGGGTCGCAGGCCCTCGGTCTCAACCCAGGCCAGGCCAAACCCGTGGTGATCCCGACGCAGGGCGGCTGGTACGACCTCAAGATCACCGCCGCGGCGGATCCGAAGCTCGTTCGAGTCCTCGCCGGGCGCCTCGACGACGGCCGGGCGCTCACCTCCGATCCGCAGCTGGGCAGATAACGGGCGGTCACCCGAAAGCGGCAATGTGCCTACCTTCGTCTGGATCGGTCCCAACCAGTTCTAGATCGGTCAACATTAGACCAGATCACGGTGTCGGCCCCTCGCAGATTATGCGATAGTTTGCCGTAAGAACGGGGGCACCATTCGCGGCGGGGGAACGGAATGACCCACATCTGTGGACACACCTCAGCTCGGGCTCCAGGCGATGTTCCTGCCGAGATGCCCGCATGAAGGCGGGCACTCTCCGGGAGTCGATGATGGAAGCGGCCGCTGACCGCTGGCTCAGCGCTTCCGACTTAGTCGCCGCCGCACGAAGCACTGGTGTTCTTTCGGATCATCGACGGGCCAGGGAACTCACCCTCGAAGCGATCAAAGAGCTGGTTGCCGAAGGATTATTGGTCGCGGGAGCATTCGGAACCGGCCGGTATATGCCTTGGACGCTGACAGGCACGGATGCGGCGCGCAAGGTCGAGGGCGAGTGGAACACGAGCGCCATGTCCCGCACATGGTTCACGGCAAAGGCCAACCTGACCTCGTCCGAGCTCGGCGATCTTCCACAGAGAACCCCTCGCCACTCTGCACGCGAAACCGCCGAGGATCCGCTGGCGGTCACGGGCAGCGAGGCGACGGGACCCTGGGTCCAGGTCACCAGGGAAACCCGTATAGCGGCGACCATCCCGCCAGACTCCGCGCCTCCGGCATGGAAAGGAAGCTGGCTTCGCAGGACGCTTTGGCTCAAACGAGCCGCCGCCGTGTTCGTCATCGCATCGGTCTCAGGCTGGCTCGGATGGGCCGTCATCGCGGGGATCAAACACACACTCGCCAGCTACACCAAGATCGACGGGACTGTCACGGCACAAACCGATACCTCGGCACGCCGCGTTTCCTCGTGTCAGCTGGACGTGGACTACTCAGTCGGCGGCCGCCAACTGCATAGCGTCGCCAAAGTCAACGCGAACTGCCATACTCTGCCGGGCCCGGGGTTCCCGACAACTATCGACGTCGACACAACCGATCCCCAAGACATATGGATCGACGGCGCCAACGATGCGAACCATCCCGATCCGTCGGCCATGGCCATATTTCTGCTAATACTGCCGCCCGCAATCGCCCTCGTACTCAGGAACGAGCTCGGAGACTATGGCAGAATCCGGAAACTGCTCGCCCCTGGAGCCCAGTGGCGGCAGGTCGAGGTCACCGTCACACGGAAAACCGCCGGTCGAGAGGGCGTCATTATCCGGCTCGAAGGAAAGGACCCCGCAGGAAACCGGCGCTCGTTCTATATCTTGTCCCGATTTGTAAGCCCGATCGGCCACGCCAGCAAAGGCGACAAAGCCAGCCTCAAGCTCATCGCGGACGGCGAGGGGCGGGCGCTCATCCAGAGACCCGACACCGGCCGAATACGCGTTGCGCGCATCAGCAGATCGAGTTGGCCACTAGGTTGGGGCGACCGGCTATTGGTCGGGCGCACCGCGAAATTGGTAACGCGCAAGTCAAAGCCAAACTAAGAGCCCCCTGTCGGATTCGAACCGACGACCCCCGCTTTACAAGAGCGGTGCTCTGGCCAACTGAGCTAAGGAGGCGCGCCCCGGCAGGCCGGAGCTGGTGCGCGCGAGCGCTAGATAAGGTTAGCCCACGACCTCCCGCCCACGGAAATTCCAGCGGACGGGAGGCCTAGGCCAAGGGAACTACTTCTTTGCTGCGATAGCCGCATTCAGGACGGTCATGAAGTCCGACTTGTTGTCCCACTGCTGGCCGTCGATGAAGACCGTGGGCGTGCCGGAGATCCCGATGTTCTTGGCCTCCTGCGTGACCACCTTGACGAACGGCCGGTACGTCTTGTTGTCGATGCAGGAGTCGATGTTGGCCGATCCCGCTTGGGTGGCCAACTTCTTGAGGTCGTTGTCGGAAATGCCTGCGCTGCCCTCGGCGGGCTGCTGTGCGTACAGCAGATCCACGAGTGCCGAGTACTTGTCCGGCGACGTGTTCGCCACGCACGCTGCGGCGTTGGCGGCGCGGGAGGAGTAGTTCGTGCTGGAGCTGGCGTCCAGGAAGCCGAACGGGCGGTACTCCAGGGTGATCTTGCCGTCGTTCCGCAACTGGGTCAGCTGCTGGCTGTACGTGCTCTCGAAGTTCTTGCAGATGGGGCAGATGAAGTCGATGTACGCCACAACCTTGACCGGCTTGCCGGCTTCAGCCTCGGCGCCGGGAGCGGTCACCGTGGCGGGCGGGGTGGCCGGGGCGGACGGCAGGGACGCCAGGCTGACGGTACCGGCGGCCACCTTCGCCACATCGGTGCCCTTCAGCAGCGTCACGCCGCCGTGCGCGTTGGCGTTGGCCGGCGTCGGGCCCTGATCGGCGATCGGGGCGTTGTTCACAATGTTCTGGGTGAACACGAGGGCAATGACCGCGAGGATCGCCACAACGGCAACCACAATGCCCCATCCGATGAGCAACTTATTGCGCTTGTCCTTCTTCAGCTGAGCTTCGCGGATCTCGCGGGCCTTTTCGCGGGCCTGGGCGGTGCGCTCTGCCTTGGACAGGCGTGGTTCGTTTGCGGGGCTCATCAGTTCCTCGTGATTTATCGACGGCGTTGGTTTTTAGCTAGGGCAACGGTGCCAGTTTACGGGAGAAGACCGGCAGCTTTGCTGGGGTCTTCGACTCCAGTCTGAGGAACGAGCATGTGTCCTCGATGATTCCCGCCGGTAGGGTGGGAGATGAGTCACAGGCAACCCCAGGGGGCAGCAATGCAACAAACGGCAAGCGAAAAAACCGACAGCGCACCCGAAGGCAATCAGGCTCCAAGGGCCCGGAAACACGATTTCATGGTGGTCTCCAACCGCCTTCCGGTAGACCGTTACACCAGCGATGACGCGGAAAACGGCGAGGAAGGCTGGCGCCGCTCTCCGGGCGGCCTGGTGACTGCCCTCGCGCCGATGATGACCAAGACCGACGGCGCGTGGGTGGGCTGGCACGGCGCGCCGGACGAAGCGTTGGAACCGTTCAGTCACGGCGGCATGGACCTGATTCCCGTGGAACTCAGCACGCGCGATGTTGAGCTCTATTACGAAGGGTTCTCCAACGCCACTCTCTGGCCGCTTTACCACGACGTCATTGCCCCGCCCGAGTTCCACCGAACCTGGTGGGACAGCTACCGCCGGGTCAACCAGCGCTTCGCCGACGCCGTCGTCCAGCACGCAGACCACGGAGCCACCGTGTGGGTGCAGGATTACCAACTCCAGCTCGTGCCGAGCATGCTCCGCCGGGCGCGCCCGGACCTGCGCATCGGCTTCTTCAACCACATCCCGTTCCCGCCGCCGGAGATCTTCGCCCAGTTGCCATGGCGCCAGGCCATCATCGAAGGCCTGCTCGGCGCCGACCTGGTGGGTTTCCAGCGCCCCAGCGACGCGGCAAACTTCATGCGCTCGGCACGCCGCTTTATTGGTGCAAGCGTCAAGCAGCAGCAAGTCCACGTCAAGGGAGCGGATGGGCAGATCACCCATATTGCCCGCGCACAGGCCTTCCCGATCTCCATCGCCGTGGATCAAATCAGCGAGCTCGCGGAGCGCCCGGACATCATCGAACGTTCCCGGCAGATCCGCCAGGACCTCGGTAACCCCAAAACCATCCTCCTGGGCGTGGACCGCCTCGACTACACCAAGGGCATCCCCCACCGCCTGAAGGCCTTTGAGGAACTCCTCAAAGAGGGACGGCTCACGGTGGAGGACGCCACACTGATCCAGGTTGCGAGCCCCAGCCGCGAGCGCGTGCGGCAGTACCGGCTCCTGCGGGAAGAGATTGAAGGCACCGTAGGCCACATCAACGGCAGCTTCGACACCATGCAGAACACCGCCGTCCGCTACCTCCACCACAGCTACCCGGTCGAGGAAATGGTCGCGCTATACCTCGCGGCCGACGTCATGCTGGTGACGGCATTGCGTGACGGCATGAACCTCGTGGCCAAAGAATATGTCACAGCCCGGACCAACAACACGGGCGCCTTGGTCCTCAGTGAATTCACCGGCGCCGCCGATCAACTCAAGCAAGCCCTCCTCATGAATCCGCACGACATCGACGGACTGAAGAACACCATCATGAGGGCCGTGAACCTGCCCCCGAATGAATCACGCCGCCGGATGAAGTCCATGCGCAAGCAAATCCTCGACCACGACGTCGATCATTGGTCGGCGGAATTCCTCTCGGCCCTGGCAGAAACGGTGGTGCGCGATGACTCCTGAGACAGCAGCCACTCCCCCGCTGAGCCTGACGCCCGAACTGCTCGACGCCGTCCGCAGGATCGCGCGAACCGACCACCTTTTGGTGGCGATGGACTTTGACGGCACCATCTCCCCGATCGTGGACCACGCCGACGCCGCGCGGCCGCTCCAGCGCTCAGCCACTGCTTTCGCTGAACTTGCCCAACTCCCGAGGACGACGACGGCGCTCATCTCCGGGCGGGCACTGGCCAGCCTGCGGGCGGTCGCCTCCCCTCCGGAGGCAACGCTGCTGATCGGCAGCCATGGCGCGGAGGCCTGGATGGGCCCCGGTTCGGCGGAACTCCAACTGGACGACGCCCAAAGGGAGCTCCTTGCCGAAGTCCGCGAGGTCCTGGCCGGAATCTCGCAGGAAGCTCCGGGGACGGTCCTCGAAGACAAGCCTGCCGGCGTCGTACTCCATACGCGCCGAGCCGACGATGACGTAGCGGAGGACGCCGTCGCCGCTGCGCGCGCAGTCCTTGAAGGTCGCCCGGGAGTCTTCCTCAAGAACGGCAAACGTGTCCTCGAGACCTCGGTGGTGCATTCCTCCAAGGGCGAGGCGGTCGAGTTCTTGCGCCATGCAACCTCTGCTACCGGGATCCTTTTCGCGGGCGACGATGTGACGGACGAGGACGCGATCGCCAGACTCGGCGCCGGGGATGTCGGGGTGAAAGTCGGGCTGGATTTCACCCAGGCCGAGTTCCGCGTCGAGGCCCCTGTCCACGTCGCCGAGCTCCTGGAGGCGGTCCTTCGCGAACGTCGCCGCGAGGTCTCGGGAGACGCATCGCACATGTGACGTTCGTAACATTTAGGCGAATAACCCGGGCTGCTGCCATACTCTTGGTTGTGATGTGGCGCACAACTACCGTGCGGCGTCACTCAGTCTCCCTTGCCCGGGCCCAGCCCAGGGCGGGGAGTCCAACTGAATAAACATGAACCATTCACAACGGATCGTCCGGCACGTACCTGCCGGTGAAGGGATTGATAACTGTGGCAACAGTTACTTTTGATAACGCTACGCGTCTGTACCCGGGCACAGATAAGCCCGCCGTCGATAAGCTCAACATCGACATCGCCGATGGCGAATTCCTGGTCCTCGTTGGACCCTCCGGTTGCGGTAAGTCCACCTCCCTGCGCATGCTCGCAGGCCTCGAGGATGTGAACTCCGGCCGCATTCTGATCGGCGACCGCGACGTCACGGACGTCCCGCCGAAAGACCGCGACATCGCAATGGTCTTCCAGAACTATGCTCTGTACCCGCACATGACCGTTGCGGACAACATGGGCTTCGCACTCAAGATCGCCGGCGTTTCCAAGGAAGAGCGTGCCGAGCGTGTCCGCGAAGCAGCCAAGCTTCTTGACCTTGAGCAGTACCTGGACCGCAAGCCGAAGGCCCTCTCCGGTGGCCAGCGTCAGCGTGTTGCCATGGGCCGCGCAATCGTCCGTAACCCGCAGGTCTTCCTCATGGATGAGCCGCTTTCCAACTTGGACGCCAAGCTCCGCGTGCAGACCCGCACGCAGATCGCATCCCTGACCCGCCGACTCGGCGTCACCACCGTCTACGTGACCCACGACCAGGTCGAGGCCATGACCATGGGTGACCGCGTTGCCGTCCTCAAGGACGGACTGCTGCAGCAGGTGGACACCCCGCGCAACCTGTACGACCGCCCGAAGAACGTCTTCGTGGCCGGATTCATCGGTTCCCCCGCCATGAACCTGCTGGAACTGCCGGTCGTCGACGGCGGCGTCCAGTTCGGTGGCACGGTTTACCCGGTACCGCACGATGTCCTCGAAGAGGCACACGGCAAGACCGTCACGCTCGGTTCCCGTCCGGAAGACCTCGAGACCGTTGGCGCCGGCGAGGGCCTCGAAGTTGAGGTCGACGTCGTCGAAGAGCTCGGCGCCGATGCCTACGTCTACGGCCACACCACGCTTGACGGCAAGAGCCACGACATCGTGGCCCGCGTCGACGGCCGCCGTCCCCCGATGAAGGGCGAGTCCATCTTCGTCCGTCCGCAGTCGGGCCACGTGCACTTGTTCGACACCAAGTCGGGCCTGCGCCTGGGCGACTGACACCCACACCGCATTACCGACGGCGGCCCTTCCGAGTGGACGGGCCGCCGTCGTCGTTAACAATAGCCTCCATACGGAAGAATTGACCCATGACCGAGCAAAGCGGTGCCAAGTGGCATGACGAACCCACCGACTACGCGCAGATCGGCAAACTCCCGCGCACCGAGGCTGCGAGCGCCAATGACGCGGCACCGCCGGCAAGTGTCATCGGATCCCTCAACATCACCGCAGCGGCGGCGGATCCCGAGCTCCTGGACCTCCCCTGGCACATCGCACTCGAAGACTGGCCCGCGGCGAATCTGGCCGCCCTGCCCCGCGGCATCTCCCGGCACATCGTGCGTTTTGCGCACCTGGCCGGCTCCGTCATCGCCATCAAGGAAACGTCCGAGCACGTTGCCCGGCACGAATACCACATGCTCCGCAAGCTGGCACGGATGGATGTGCCTTGCGTCGAGCCGGTCGCGGTCATCACCGGCCGCACCACCGTTGACGGCAAGCCACTGAACCCGGTGCTGGTCACCCGGCACCTCAAGTTCTCCATGCCGTACCGTGCGCTCTTCTCACAGATGCTTCGCCGGGACACCCTGACACGGCTTATCGACGCCCAAGCGCTGCTGCTGGTGCGCCTGCACCTGATCGGCTTTTATTGGGGCGACGTTTCCCTCTCCAACACCTTGTTCCGACGCGACGCCGGGGCGTTCGCCGCGTACTTGGTGGACGCCGAGACCGGCGAGCTGTACCCGGATCTGTCGGTGGGCCAGCGCGAGTACGATCTGGAGATTGCCCGGGTCAACATCGCCGGGGAACTCATGGACTTGCTCGAAGGCGGGCTGATCGAGGAGAAGGTGGACCCGGTAGCGACGTCGGAGCTCATCATGGACTCGTACCGGCGGCTATGGGCCGAACTCACCGAAAAGGAATCGTTCGAGCTCGGCGAACGCTGGCGCGTGGGCGCGCGCATCCGCCGCCTCAACGAACTCGGCTTCGACGTCGAGGAATACGCCATCAAGACCACCGCGGACGGATCCACCATCCAGCTTCAGCCCAAGGTGGTCGACGCCGGCCACCACCAACGGCGGCTGCTCCGCCTCACCGGCCTGGACGCCCAGGAGAACCAGGCCCGGCGGTTGCTCAATGACATGGATTCATTCCGGGCGGACAACAACCCGGACATGGACGAAGAAATCAGTGCCCACACCTGGGTCAGCCAGATCTTCGAGCCGATCGTCCGTTCCATCCCGCGCGACCTCGCAGGCAAGCTTGAGCCGGCAGAAGTGGTCCACGAAGTCCTCGAACACCGCTGGTACATGAGCCAGAAGCAGGACAGCCACATCCCCTTGGCGGAAGCCGTGCAGTCTTATCTGGACACCATCCTGCGCCACCGGCGTGACGAGGCTGCCATCATGCTCAATCCGGACACGGCGATGCTCAAGATCCTGGAAGCCGAAACCGAGGAATCCCGGTACGACGAGGACGAATACCCGGATTCCGACGACTAACGCAGGGGTTTAGGGCTCCAGCGTCTCCGCGAGTCCCTTGAGCACGGGTTCACGCCCGAGCTCGATGTGGGAGTACGCCAGCGTGTAGGCGAGCTCGGCCTTGCCGCCAAGGATGGCGTTGCACAGTTCCATGTGCTCGTCGCGCTGGAGTTCGTTGCTGCGGTTGTGGGCGAGCCCGAAGATCCAGCGCATGCGTCCAAACAACGGCTTGACCGACTCGATGAGCAGCCGGTTGCCGGACAGCCGGACGATTTCGGCGTGGAACGCCGCACTGAGGCGCACGACGTCGTCGGTCCGGTCGTCGTCGATCGCTTGCCTCGTGTCGTCGAGGAGTTCCTGCAAACGACCACCCGGTTCGCCCGCGGCGACGCGGATGGCCGCCATGCGGGCGGCGAACGTTTCCAGGCACAGCCGCACATCGAAGAGTTCATTGACGTCGGTGAGCGTCAATTGGCGCACCACGGCGCCCCGGCGCGGGAAGGTTTCCACGAAGCCATCCTGCTCAAGGCGTTGGATGGCCTCCCGCACAGGGATTCGTGAAACGTTATAGAGCTCGGAGAGCTCCCGTTCACGCAGCCGCGCGCCCTGTTCGTATCTCCCCGCCACGATTCCCTCAAGGACCAGCTGGTAGACCTGTTCGGCCCGGGCTTCGTCGTCGCGGCCAGTCAGCGTTTCGGGCATCGGCGTCGGCCACCCTTCCCTTCCCCGTCGTCTTACATTCCACCCGAGCATACACGGGAGGAAACAGAGCTGTTTGGTATTCCAGATAGTGCAATATTTGTGATTTACATCCCATCGAACCTGCTCTAGTCTATTTTTGGTATACAAAAAGTCCGGAGCCCACTCCTTGGATCATGAATCGAGCACCCCCGTTGACCCAGCTACAGTCCACCGCCGAAGCTACGGCTGAGAGTCCATCCCCCAGCACGTCCCCAAGCAGACCCACTGCCGAGGCGCGGTCGCTCCTGGCGACGGCCTGGCTGCGGATCCGCCGGAGCAAGATTGCCCTGTTGAGCCTCTGCGTGGTGGCGGCCATCATGTTGTTCGCCATCCTCGGCCCGCTGCTTAGTGCCATGTCCGGCAACGATCCCTTCACGTCCAACACCAGCCCCGATGTCCTGGACGACCTCCAGACTCCCGGGTTGCCGCTCCCCGGATACATGTACCCTTCGCCCGGCCACTGGCTGGGCGTGGAACCCGGACTGGGCCGTGACCTGTTTGCCCGCCTCGCCTATGGTGGCCAGGTATCCCTCACCATTGCCCTGCTGTCCACTGCGGTCTCGGTGGTCCTGGGAACCGTGATCGGTGCGGCCGCGGGCTACTTCGGCGGCAAAACGGACGCCATCATCAGCCGGATCATGGATCTCTTCCTCGCTTTTCCGCACCTCCTGCTGGTCCTTTCACTGACCCCCATCCTGCAGTCACGGCTGCGGGACACCGCGCTGGGCCAGGGCAGCTTCCTGCCCATGGCTTCGCTCGTCATCATCCTGGGCTTCTTCGGCTGGGCATACCTCGCCCGTATTGTCCGCGGCCAAGTACTGAGCCTCCGCGAGCGCGAGTTCGTCGAGGCCGCGCGGTCCTTCGGCGCCTCGCACCTGAGCGTGTTGTTCCGGCAGATCATTCCCAACGTCATGGGAGTCGTACTGGTCTACGCCACCATGCTCATCCCCACGAACATCTCCGCAGAAGCGGCACTGTCCTTCCTCGGCGTCGGCGTCAAGGACCCCACGCCGTCGTGGGGCCAGATACTCAACGCCGCCCAATCCGGCAACTGGTACCTCAGCGACCCCTGGTTCCTGGCAGTCCCCGGCGCCATGCTCATCGTCACGGTCCTGGCGTTCAACCTGCTCGGCGACGCCGTGCGGGATGCCCTGGACCCCAAGGCATCCCGCCACTAATCCCCCTTCAAATCCGTTCCACCCACCCAAATGAGGAGCACAATGAATACCCCCACCAGAGCGCTGGCCCTTGCCGTGCTGATCGCCACCGCCGCCACAGGCTGCGCGGCGGGACAGAACCAGCCCGGAACTGCCGCCTCCGGCGCTTCCAGCACCGAGCAGGCTCCCGAAGTGGTCAAGTCCGGTTTCACCACCAAGGGCGGCAACATCAACGTCCTGATGTCCTCGGACTTCCAAACCCTGGACCCGGGCAACAGCAACTACGTCCAGACGGCCAACGTCGGCCAGCTGTACTACAGGAACCTCACCATGGCGAAGGAGACGGCCGGACAGCCGCCCACCATCGTTCCGGACCTCGCCACGGACACGGGCCAGGTGTCCAAAGACGGACTCACCTGGACATTCACCCTCCAGAAGGGCGTCAAGTTCGAAGACGGCCGCCCCATCACCTCCGCCGACGTCAAGTACGGCATCGAACGCACCTTCGCCCAGGACGTCTACACCCAGGCCCCGCAGGAGCTCAACGCAGCGCTCGACGCCGGCGGCTACAAGGGGCCGTACAAGGATCCTTCCGCTGACCTCAAGGCCGTTGAAACTCCGGACGAGCGCACCGTCGTCTTCCACTTGAAGAAGCCATTCGCCGAATTCCCGGCGCTGGCCTCCCGTTCCAACACTTCGCCTGTCCCGAAGGACAAGGACACCAAGCTGGACTACACCAACCACCCGGTGTCTACAGGCCCGTACATGGTTGATTCGTACAGTCGCGGAAAGTCGCTCAAACTGGTCCGCAACCCGAACTGGGATCCGTCCACCGATCCCAACCGCACGGCACTTCCGGACACCTTCAGCTTCTCGCTCTCCACTTCGCAGGCCACAATCAGCCAGCAGCTCCTGGCCAACTCCGATCCCAATGCCCTCACGTTGGACTCCAACGGTGCACTGCAGACCTCGGATTCCGCCAAGCTCGCTGATGCCCAGGTCAAGGACCGCGTTGCATCGGGACTGCTCGGCTGCAACGACGTCCTCAGCCTCAACACCGAGAAGATCTCCGATCCCGATGTCCGCAAGGCCATCGCCCTGGCCCTGGACCGCCAGTCCATCCTGGTCCGGTACGGCGGACGCCGCTTCGGCGAACTCACCCAGACCCCGCTCAACGCCAAGATGCGCGGCTACGTAGCCCAGGACCTGGAGATCGACCCCACCGGCAAGCCCAAGCTGGAGGAAGCCAAGAAGCTCCTCGAAGGCAAGAACTACCCCAAGACCCTCACCTACGGGTACGCCAACAACCGCGACGCCTATAACACGGGCACCGTGATCCAGCAAAACCTCAAGGCCCTGGGCATCGACGTCCAGCTCGTGCCGATCCCGGCCCCGAACTACTACTCCGTCCTGGCCAGTGACCAGCTGCCGGACATTGCGCGCTCGGGCTGGTGCGGTGGCGCCGACCCTGCGTCGGTGCGTACGTCCGCCGATCCCATCCTCGGACCGAACAACGACGGCACCAGCTACGGCTTCTCCAACACGTCGCGCTACTTCGATCCGCAGATTTCGAAAGCCATGTTCGAGCTCCGGAACACTTCCGGGACCTCGGAGGAACTCGGCAAGAAATGGTCTGAGGAGTTCGGCAAGGCCCTGAAGACCTACCCGATCATCCCGCTCGTCCGCAGCCACACCAACAGCGTGGTTGGCTCCAATATCCGCAACGCCCAAGTGGGCTACTTCTTCGGCGGCATCGACCTCTCGATCGTCGGCGTCGAGCACTAACCAGGCCAAATACACACAACCGGGCCTGTTCACACCAATCAGGCCAGCCCAGAAGGGAGGCGGGGGGGGGGGG